>JAJTBP010000121.1 GCA_021286825.1 Marinilabiliales bacterium
CGGAGAAATAGCGGCCCGCAAACCGGGGTTGGGAAAAGGCATTCAGATGGAAGAGGCAAAGGAGGAAAAGCACCCCTGCCAACCCTTTCGGATGGTATTTCATAGTAGTGTAGATTGGAAAGCGAAACAACCAAAGATAGCAATTTCCTTTGGGTTTACCCCAACGGGGGATCGCCGGGCGGCCTTTGACTCACGGGTCGGCTTTTGACGCCAAATGAATAAAGAGAGGATCGGTAGAAGAAGCATCACAGTGTTGAACTGGAAGCAATCAGAGCAAAAGAAGATGCATAAGTAAAATAGGACAAGGAATTGTTTCCCTATTCCATTAAGCAAGAAAATGTCAGACTGTGCCAGGGATTACCTATGGAGAAAACGCCGAGAAGGAAATGGAAGAATCTGTCGACTCAAAAAGTGAAATATGGATAGGTGTCTTTGAGGGCCAATGGTTCAGAAACTTTTCACAAGAGAGTGGCTTATTTAAGTTTTTTGAAATATTCTTAAATAATATGTATATTTGTTTAACTTATTGCGAACAAATGAAACAGTTCAAATCCGGTCAATACATCAACCAAGGATACTACAAAAGCTTTCAACCAACATTCATTCACAGGCAATGGAATTTGGAAAGTATGGAAGTCATTCAATTGTTGAGCCAGGCAGACAGAGAATTGGGTAGACTTGATATGTACTCAAAATACATCCCGAATGTAGAGTTGTTTATACGGATGCACGTCTTGAAAGAAGCAACGCAAAGTAGTAAAATTGAGGGAACTCAAACGAATATGGAAGAAGCTTTGTTGGAACGGGAAGATATCCCTCTGAATAAAAGAGATGATTGGGAGGAGATCCAGAATTACATCAAAGCAATGGAAACTGCAATGGCCATGTTGGAACGACTTCCTCTGTCTTCAAGATTGATTCGTGAAACCCATAAAATACTTTTGCAGGGAGTAAGAGGAAAAAACAAGCTTCCAGGAGAATTCAGAAAGAGTCAGAACTGGATTGGAGGGGCTAGTATTCAAGATGCTATGTTCATTCCTCCTGTCCATACATCGGTACCTGAGCTCATGAGTGATATCGAAAAATTCATTCACAGTGATGAGATATACTTCCCTGACTTGCTAAAAATCGCCTTAGTCCATTATCAATTTGAAACGATTCACCCATTTTTGGATGGGAACGGCAGGGTTGGGCGATTATTGATACCCCTCTATTTGGTCAGCAAAGGAATTTTGAAACGACCAATACTTTATTTATCGGACTTCATGGAAAATCATAGGAGTACCTATTATGATAACCTCATGTATGCGAGAGAAAAAAATGATATGAATCAATGGTTTAAATTCTTTTTGGTTGGAATAATTGAAACTTCAAAAAAAGGCATCACGACATTTGACAACATTCTCCAGCTCCAAAAGCAAGTTGATGCAAATATTCAACGTTTGGGAAGCCGGGCCGCTAACGCTCACAAAATAACCAACTACCTATATCAACGCCCCTTAGTTAATGCGGAAAGGATAAGTAAAATTGCAGGAATCTCAATGCCTTCTTCCTATAAACTGATCTTAGCGCTTGAGGAACTCAATATTCTGAAAGAAATTACCGGGAGTCAAAGAGGAAGAATGTACGCCTTTGAAAATTATATCAACCTCTTTAAGTCAAGTTAAATTGTAAAGCCTTTAGCCACTTCAAAATTGGAAGTTTCTGATGGTTTTAGGGGATTAAGAATTTGAACATATTCAATGATTGATTATTCTCATGGACTTTGTATCCTCCATCTCCGTGGTATTTGAATTTGATTGCACGGATATTCCAAGTCACCATCGTGTTTTTCTATGGAGTCTATCCATCATAATCGCATCACAATTTCTTTTGTCCATACTTCTGCTGAAGTTCCCTGACCATTCTCAGGTTCCTGGCTGCTAGCGTCAGTTTCCGTTTGATTGCCGGAGTCAGTTTCTTTGGTATTTTCATAGAAAGGGAATCGTTAGAGGTCCGCGTGATCAATGGCATTGAGAAAGAGTGCAAAATTACACGACATTTGGCGACAAAGCATTTGTATCAAACCAAGGATAATGGGCTAAAAAAACAAGATAGAGGTCGATTGATTCTAGAAAACACCTCAAAAACGAGTGGTTCGTGTGTCTTTTAGTGTATGGAAATAGGCTGGTGTTGAAAATCAAATGGTTGAAACCACCTTTGTTACCCGACCAGGATTCGAACCTAGACACTCAGAGTCAGAGTCTGATGTACTACCATTATACTATCGGGCAATGTAGCTTTCGCTTTGGAGCTGCAAATTTAGCCCTTTTTTTCAATTCAACAAATCCTGACGGTTTCAATTCCCATCAATCGGCCCAGTTTTTCGAGGGTGTCGGCATGATGTCCCGTACCGATGGCACAGTGGTGGGCAGGTCCCTGCTTCGACCATTCGTTGACGAAATGGCGTGCCCCGACAGGGAAACGATAACGGCTGTTGGTATTGCCGATTTGCAACGTCGGACCGGCGACAGAGCGACCTTCGGCGACCAGGAAGAAGAGTCCCTCCTTCCCTTCGGCGACCGACAGCAGGGTCACATCGCCCTCTTTGACACGCATCTGAATGGAGAGTCCCTGGCCGGGTTTGCCATGGTAAACCGAAAGCGGGACCAATTGGACACGACCTTCGGCAATGGCTAAATGGGCCGGACCGTCATGACCTAGCAATACCACATCGTCGACAAAATCCATCAGGTAAAATTCAGAGAATGACCCGCCGGCACCCAACAGGGATAGGATCTTCATGGCCTGGGCATTTTTGATCTCACACTCTCCGGCTACCGGAATGCCTTTTCCTGTCAGCAAGGTATTGCCGGCAATAACAGAGGTGACGATGTTTTCATAGTCGTTGCCGGCCACCCCTTCGTAGTAATATGCCAAGGCGCCGAGCCGGTGGGAGGCTACCATTTTGTCGAGTGCCACGGAGGTCCGTGCAGCCCTTCTCAATTCACTTTCGCTGCAATCCGGTGATACATCAAAAGCCCCGTCAAACTCCCTGAGCTTCGCCTCCACCTCCTGAACGGAAGCCTCGTCGCGCCACTTTTTCAGTTCACACATCTCCAGAAGTTCGATGTGTGTACCCAGTTGGGTCGCATGACGTGTAAGATCGGTGTAGACATCCAGCATTCCGCCGTAATAGTGGCCAAGAACCCCCAGTCGGTTGTCCCGGAGTTTCCTGGCGACATCGGCAGCCCTGGCAAATGCTTCGATCGCTTGCCAGGAGGCAACCTCACGCAGGTAACCGGTTACGATGTCAAATTTTAGTCCGGACCTTTTGAAGACCGAAGCAATCTCCGGCACGGAGCAGGCCTGGCAATGCTCCAGCCAGACACCGGTCATCACCCCCCTGTCTTTGAGGTTGTTGAAGGCATCATAATCGATGGCAGCCACCGGCTGTAGGTTGAGCAGGACCACCGGGACTTTTGCCTCGAGTGCCACCGGCAAGACGGTGGAGGAGAGGGCATAGGTCGAAATGTAAAGAAAGAGCAGCTCGACCTCCTCTCGCCGCAGCAGGGAAGCGGCCGCCTTGGCCTTGTCTGGATGGTCAACCATGCCGGCATCCACGACTGTCACATCGAACGTCTCTATTTTTTCGCAGATCTCCCTGCGGTAGCCATTTAACTTCTCCAACAGTCCGTCAAACTGTCCCCAGTAGGTATCCAGTCCGATACCCATCACCCCGATTTTTGTCTTCATTCCCAGTCAGGATTTGTTTGATTTGATTCGTTTCCAACAAAGTTAATCTCTTTTCCCGCAAAAAACCCGAAACAATCCCCTCAATCCCCGAGGCATAGGGCAGAGGGCATGGAGCAGAGGGCATGGAGCAGAGGGCATGGGGCATGGGGCATGGGGCATGGAGCATGGGGCATGGAGCATGGAGCATGGGAAACCGGAAACAGGAGTCCGGAGACCGGAAAAGGAAAACCGGAATATTGGTGGCAGTTTCCTTCCCTTCAATCCCTTCAATCCCTTCAATCCCTTCAATCCCCTCACTCCCTTCACTCCCTTCAATCCCTTCACTCCCTTCACTCCCTTCATTCCCTTCAATCCCTTCACTCCCTCACTCCCCAAACACCTCCCTTACCGCTTCGAGATAGCCGAACTTCCAGGTGGTATCCGGTTCCAGATAGCTACCCTCGGCCCATTCGTTCCAGGCATTGATGGTGACCAGCCGATGCCTGTCGGGATGTTTGGCGAGGTATTTTCTGGCTTCTGTCAGTGCATTTCGGAACCGTTCCGGTGTCGACCGTACGACGGCATGCTGCGTCTTGACAGGGAATCGCGGATTGTTGTCCCAGCTGATGGAGACCTGCGGGAAGTAGGGAATCGTAAAAGTGGAATCATAGGCAGCCCATTTCGCCACCCCTTTCCGTGCCCATTCGGCGTAATCTTCCTCCGGAGCGATGGGCACATAGTGGATCCACTGGTAGTTGGTCATGCTGTTGAACCCCAGGTAATGCAAGGCCTCGTCCTGTGTTTTGACCCGGTCGGAGGGGACATCCTCCAGCGATCCGGGTACCTGACCCCAGACGATGGCCTGCAGGTGCAGACCCGGAAACCCGGCTTTCC
Organism: Marinilabiliales bacterium; assembly: GCA_021286825.1. GTDB lineage: Bacteria > Bacteroidota > Bacteroidia > Bacteroidales > Prolixibacteraceae > CAINVV01. Next base: position 4,609 of record JAJTBP010000121.1, read on the forward strand.
TTACTTTTTCGCGGAAGCGATCCAGCGCAGCTTTGGCTTTCTGCGATCCGCCCATCCCTTTGATGAAGGTCCCGAGTTCATAAATGCTGAAGACGGGCATCCCATCGATGCGATAATAATTGGGCTGACGGAAATAGTCGGCGATGACATGGTTGGTCAGCCTTTCGAAGGTCAGGCTGTCTACGCCTCCCCTCCAGTAAATCTTTGATTTGTCAGGGTTGGAAGGATCGAGGTAGCTGTTGTGGTCGTGGTTGGCCCACATGAGGTAGAATTTCATCTCCCTGCAGTTGGGTGCTTTCAGGAAACCATCGTTGAGGCACTCTTCCAGAAAGGGTTTGTTGTCGTACCAGTACCAGTCGAAAATGAAAATGTTGACACCGTGCGAGGTGGCTGCGGCAATTTTCTGTTGCATCACCTTCGGATCCGATTCATCGGTGTATCCCCAGAGGGGCACCCTGGGCAATTCCTCTCCGGCAAATTTGGGTTTGGATTTGTATATCGCCTCCCATTCCCCCTTGCCATCGGGGAAGACTCCAATGTCGCGGAAGCGTGCGGCGGGGTGATAGGCAGGCCAGTAAAAAGCGGCCACATCACAAGGGTTTTGGGAGGTCTGCAACCGCTGCTGTGAATGGCCTTCAGAGGCTATGAAAAGCAACAGCAGGATCGGAATTCTGAGCATTTTGCGGGTTATCATGGTGTAGTAGTTTCTTATTACAGGCAAAGAAGTTGACTTCAGGTGAGGGTCTCCTGGAAGGCCAGGGTGAAGACCGTCTCTTTTCCCGGCACCGAGCTGACCCGCAGCGATCCGCCGTGAAGGCGCATGATTTGTCTGGATAGGCTGAGGCCAATGCCCGATCCATTCTCGCGGGTGGTAAAGAAGGGGACAAAAATCTGTTCCAGGATCTCCTCCGGGATGCCGGGACCGTTGTCGACCACGCGGATCTCGGGCCGGCGGTCGGCATGGATGACGGCCATGACCAGGATCTTGCCCTCATTTCCTTTGTCGTTCACTTCCAGGGCATTTTTCACCAGGTTCAGCAATACCTGAGCAATCTGGTTCTCATCGGCAAACAGCTCAAGGGTGGCGGGTTTCACCTGCACTGACAACTGCACTTTACTGCTGTTTTCCAAAGAGGCGTAGAGGGTACGGATCCGCTCCAGAAGAGCGTTGATAGGGAACCGTTTCTTCTCGGGAGGGGAGAGGCGGGAGAGTTTACGATAGGACTCCACGAACTGGATCAGTCCGTTCCCCTGTTCCTTGATGACCTGTAATCCCCTGATGGTGACACCGATCATCTGTTCATCCACCTGACCGGGTTCTACGGGATTTCCATCCGGGAGATAATATTTGTACAAGCTTTCGGAGAGGGAGGTAATCGGAGCGATCGAATTCATGATTTCGTGCATCAACACCCGGATCAGTTTCATCCAGGAGTCGAGTTCCTTTTCATCCAATTCGTTCCGGATATCGCTGATCGACAGCAGAATGAGATCGGTGTCTTTGGTTTTGAAGGGGACTGCCCTGAGGGAGAGTTGAATGGTTCCCCGTTCAGTGGTAACCGCCACCAGTTTTCTGTCGAAGGGCCGGATCTCACGGATTTCCCGGAAAAGGGCCGGATTGCTTCGTTCCAATTGCCTCAGATGGGTCAGCACCTCCAGTCCCAGGAGTTTACGGGCCGCACCGTTGGCATGCAACACAAATCCATTGGCGGTATAGGTCACAATGCCGGTGGCGACATGGTCGAGCAACGTCCGGAAATACTGTTCCTGCTGGCGCGTCTCGATGCGTAGTTCCTGAATCTGTTTGTTGACCTTGTCCATCCCCTTGAACAGGTCGCGGGTTGTTTGGTTTTTGATCCGGACAGGAAAGGAGAGCATGGAATCTTCATTCTGTACCGAGTCGAGAAAATAACCCAGCCTTCTGTTGGTGGTGTTGAGGTAGCTGACCAGGTTCAGAAAAACCAGGAGGAGCAGCACCAGGATGATCAACACGGGCAGGAAAGGGGTTTTGACGGCGATCATCCATCCGGCGGCAGCCGAAAGTGTGACGACCAGCAGGGTTCGGAAAACCAGCTGAAGGTAGAAGTTCCTGCTAATCATTCCCGGATTTTTTGATCTTGTTGTAAAGTGTCTGTCTCGTGATGCCGAGCTGTTCTGCTGCAGCACTCAGGTTGCCGTTGTGTTTTTCGATGGCACCGGCGATCATCCGGCGTTCCATCTCTTCCAGGGTTGTCTCCTGTCGGCCGGTTTTGCCAGGCTGGATCGGGCGAAGAAAGAAATCATCGGCCTTCAGCACATTCCCCTCGCTCAGGATGACTGCCTTTTCGATGGTGTGCTGAAGCTCACGGATGTTTCCGGGCCAACTGTATTTCAGCAGCTTGTCCTGTGCCTGCTGGTTGATTCGCAGCTGGGGTTTGTTGTATTTGTTGCCGTATTTTTTCAGAAAGAAGTCGGCCAGCACCAGCACATCCTCGCCGCGGTCGCGGAGTGGCGGGACCTCAATCTGGATGGTATTGATCCGGTATAGCAGGTCTTCGCGGAACGATCCCTCCTGCACCATCGATTCCAGGTTGCGGTTGGTGGCGCAGATGAGACGGATGTCAACGGGAATCTTCTGGTTGGAGCCGATGCGCGAGATCTGTCTGTTTTGAATGGCGGCCAGCAACTTGGCCTGAAGGGTGAAGGAAAGGTTGCCGATCTCATCCAGAAAGAGGGTTCCCCTGTCGGCAACTTCGAACTTCCCGGGCCTGTTTTCCCGGGCATCGGTGAAGGCACCCTTGACATGACCAAAGAGCTCACTCTCAAAAAGGGTTTCGGTGATGGCACCCATGTCGACGCTCACCATCACCTCTTGCGAACGATCGGAGATGCGGTGGATCTCCTGGGCAATCAGCTCTTTCCCCGTTCCGTTTTCGCCGGTGATGAGTACGTTGGCATCTGTCCGGGCCACTTTCCTCACGAGGTTCATCATCTGAAGCAACTGGGGAGAGGAGCCGACAATGAATTTTTGTTCCCTGTTGATCTCGGTCTTCAGTACTTTCTCCTTTTCCTTCAAGGTGCTGACCTCCTTTTTGGACCAGTTCAACTGCATGGCCGAGCGGAGCGTAGCCAGCAGCTTGGTGTTGTCCCAGGGTTTCAGAAAAAAATCGGTGGCTCCCTTTTTCAGGGCCTTGACCGTCAGCTCCACATCCCCGTAGGCAGTGATCATCACCACCGATATCTCGGGATGCTGTTCTTTGATGCGTTCCAGCCAATAAATGCCTTCATTGCCGGTATTGATCCCGGCATTGAAATTCATATCCAGGATGACCAGGTTGTAATCCCGCTTCTTTAGCTCGGTCAGGATCTGGCCGGGATCGGTAAGGGAGGTGACGGTTTGGAACTCGGGTGCAAGCAAGATCTCCAGGGCACTGAGGATGCTTTTGTTGTCATCCACAATGAGGATGTTTCCTTTGGCCATTTTTCTTTCAAAGTTAGGGCAGTTGACAACCCAAACATAGAAAATGTAAAAATATTTGACAATCTTCTGTCAATTATTTTTACCGAAAGTAGAAATGACGTCATTGTAAGACTCAGTATATCAGTGTTAATGTATTTATGGCATGCTTTTGGATGCGTTTTTTGCCAGGAAGGGTAAATTTGACCAGTCCCACCTTGATAACCCATAGAAACGAAAGTCTTATGTTTTTCAGAATTGCATTCATCCTCTTTTCTCTGCTCCTCTCCGGTTTGTTGCAAACCTTTGGTGCAGAGAAATGGACCTTGAAAGATTGCATCACCTATGCCATCAAAAACAACCCTACCTTGCACAACGACCGGCTCAATGAAAAGATCGCCGAGATGAATTTCCGCGAGTCGAAGTGGGATCTTTTGCCTGGCGTAGGCGGCGGGGCTGATGCCGGGTACAATTTTGGCCGGTCTGTCGACCCCAACACCAATGGGATCATCAACACCTCTTTCTTCAACAACTCCTACTATCTGAGTGCTTCGGTCAACCTCTTCCGGGGCTTCATGCAGCAGAACCAGATTCAGTACCAGAAGTACCGGAAGGAGGCAGCGACCGGACTTAGCGAGAATGACCGTGATGACCTTGCTTTTCAGGTCATGACGGCATACTACTATGTGGTGTACTATCAAGAGATGGTTAAAATAGCCGAACAGCAGAAGTCCATTTCTGGGATGAATCTAAAGAAAACCGAAGTGTTGGTGACAACGGGATTGAAAGCGCCGGCCGACCTTTTGGAGGTCAAAGCCAACTACGAAAAGGAGGAACTTTTCTGTATCCAGACGTCCAATGCACTGGAAACCAACTGGATTGCCCTCCGCAAAGCAATGAATCTGCCAGTCAGTCAGGAGATTCTGCTCGATGAAACCCAGGATTCGGAACAGGTTGTAGCGACGTTGCTTCCAACAGTCCCTGAATTGTTTGAGCGTTTCTCCACCTGGTCGCCCACTTTGAAATCGCTTGAATCCGATTGGAAGGCAAGCCGGAAAAATGTGCAGGTACAACGGGGCGGATTTTTTCCTTCCATCCAGTTGCAGGCTTCCTACAACACCGGTTTTTATGAGACAAACCGGGATAACAACGATCAGATCATCTCATTCAACGATCAGATACACAACAACCGAAGGCAGTTTTTGGGAGCCTCCCTTACCATTCCGATCTTCAGCCGAAATGCCGTACGTTTTGGTGTGGGCAGATCCAAAATGGCGGCAGAGCAGGCACAAACCCGTTATGAGATGGGCAAACAAACCTTGCTTTACCAGGTTGAAGGCAACTACAACGACCTGGTGGCTTCCCGAAAGGAGTTGGAACAGATGCAGAAACAGATTCAGGCGGATACGCTCTCCTACCAGGCTGCCCAGAAAAAGTACGATCAGGGGATGATCAATGTGGTCGAACTCTACACAAGCAAAAACAGGCTTGCCAATACTGCCGGACAACTGCTCCGGACCCGACTCACTTGCATCTTGAAACAAAAAATCATCGATTTCTACCAGGGCCGGAGGTTTTGGGAGTAAGGAGAACGCAGACGGAAAAACGGAAGTGCATTACATTAATTACAAATAAGGATATTGTCATGGGAATGGATCGGGTCATTGAAAAGAGAAAGGGATTACAAAAACGTCATTTGTATTGGGGGATCGGTGGGCTGCTTTTGTTGGCCTTGATCGGCAGGATCATCTTCGGAGACCATTCATCCGTCGTCAAGACAGAAAAGGACAAGATCACCATCAGCACCGTGGAAGAGGGAATTTTTCATGATTACATTACGGTGATCGGTCAGGTAGAACCCATCACCACCATCTATCTGGATGCAGTGGAAGGGGGTACCGTGGCGCAGCGTTTCATTGAAGAGGGGGCGATGGTCCGGAAAGGCGATGTCATCCTCAGGCTGGAGAACCGACAGCTTTACCAGACGATTCTCAACAGTGAAGCGGCCCTGGCAGAAAAGGAAAACTATCTGCGCAGCACCCGCATCAGCTTTGAGACCGAGTTGATCCAATCCAGAAAGAACTTGTTGGACAGTGAGTTCAAGATC
>JAJTBP010000122.1 GCA_021286825.1 Marinilabiliales bacterium
ACCTGTCTGATTTTTTGATCTCATTGCCAACACCTACAACATCGGTGTAAGTGAAGAAGTCGATGTCAATTTTGTGCAGAGCCTCTTTCACTGCTTCAAATTTGGAGGTCCGAATAATTGCTTCGATTTTTTTCATGACATATTGATTTTAAATTGATTTCATCAATTGACAGTCCTCACTGGTTGGCGAGTGTGATACCCACTACAATGTTAAACTGCTCCGTGGATGGATTGAGAATGAGTGCTCCGGTCAACGGAATGGAGAAGTGATCGTTGATTTTGATCGCGGATCCTGATTTGATGCCCACATTGCAAAGATTGAATTTTGCATCCTTCGTATACTGGCCATCCCCGGCACCTGCAAAGAGTGTAATGCTGCCGGCAGTATAGTCTGCCTCCAGATAGGTGTTCTTTGCATTAAACATGTACGCACCGGTCAGTGCCACTTTTCCGACTGCCAGGTTGACGGACGGCTCGAAGTAGTGAGAGGTTCCGGTAAAATAGGGCGAAGTCGCCGATGGAAAGTAGTAGTCAGTTGCGCCAAAGGTCAAGGAAGATGTTTTTCCAAGCGCGACTGCATAGTTGGCAAAGAGATCAGCCTCTGTCGCCTCATTGTCGGAAAAACAGTAATTACCCCAACCCCCAATGGTAAATCCGCCGGAGCTGTATTTCAAGGTGGGTTGCATGGCCGGACCGTTTCCAAATTTTAAGCCTCTCCATACATAGCTGCTGTACAAGTCTACACCTGTTGTCCAGGGACTTTTCTCCTGTGCTGCCAATTCACCGGTTACCCCCAGTGTCAGCACCAAAACCAGATAAATGATGTTCCGTTTCATAATTAATGGATTTAAGGTTAAATGAAGAAGCTTGTCGATCGGATGTTTTTGTTTTTTTGAGTACCCCCCCCTATTTTTTGAGGTCTCTGGTTCAAAAGTAGAGGTTTTTTCTAAAGATGTGTTAAAAAAATAGGGGGTATATTCTAAATTAATATTAAATTAACAAACAGACCCCCATTTTTGATAGGGGGTATAAATAAAAAAAGCACACTTTTTTGTGAAGTGTGCTTGATTTTATGGGGGGGGGGTGTAAAAAAAGACAATTTCCGTCGAACGATCAATCCAGTGTGAATCGTTGTCGAATGGCTTCGTATATCAGTACACCTGCAGCTACTGAAACGTTGAGGGACTGGATGGTTCCAAATTGGGGAATCTTTACCAAGTCATCGGCAATTCTTAGCAAAGCGTTGTCAATACCGGTCTCTTCGGAGCCCATGAGAAGGACAAGTGGTTGTTTCAAATCGCAATCGAAATGGTTTGTTGCCCCTTTTTCTGTGGCGGCCACGATTTTTAACCCCGAATTTCTCAACATTCTGGCTGTTTGAACAAGATTTTTTTCGCGACAGACAGGCAGGGACATCAAAGCTCCAGAGGAGGTTTTGATGGCATCCGCATTGATCTGAGCAGCTCCTTTTTCAGGAATGACCAATGCATCGACTCCGGCTACCTCTGCCGAACGGGCAATGGCCCCGAAGTTCCTTACGTCTGTAATTCTGTCCAACATCAGCACCATTGGTACTTTCCCATTTTCAAATGCCCTTTGAACCACCTCTTCGATGGGTTGGTAGGAGATAAGAGAGACAAAGGCGATCACCCCCTGGTGGTTTTTTCGGGTTATCCGGTCAATTTTCTCCCCTGGAACCATTTGATAGGGAATGTTGTATTCCCGGATTAGTCCCGTCAATTCGAGATAGAGATCTCCCTGCAATCCCTTTTTCAAAAGGATCCTGTCAATCTCTTTTCCAGAGAGAATGGCTTCGATGGTGGAATGAAATCCAAATACAAAATTTTTGTCTTCCATGGTTTTGTCAATCGGTTTTTTTGTTCTTCCAGGTTTCAAGTTCTCCATGCAGGTCTGCCCACTTGTTTAGTTCAGCATCCAATTGTTTCTTGATGGATTCGTATTTGGTGAGCAATTCCCCATCCACCTTTTCAGGATGATCACTCATGAAGAGATCGGTGACGGTTATCTCGTTTTCAAGTTTGGACACATAGCTTTCCACATCGTGAATCTGTTTCTCCAGCTTCGAAATCATGCGGTTGATTTCCTTCCGTTCTCCAAAGCTTACATTGATCACCTCCCTTGCAGGCTCCTTTTTTTCCTTCTTGATCGGATTTTGCATCTCCAGTTCGCGCAAAGATTCAATTTCCTTCTTTTGAAGAAAATCATAGATTCCACCCAGATGTTGTTTGATTTTCTTGTTTTTGAACTCATAGACTGTCTGGACGAGTCCATCCAGAAATTCGCGGTCATGTGAGACGATCAAGAGGGTTCCATCGTATTCAATCAGCGCATGCTTCAGGATATTTTTCGAGTGGATGTCCAAATGGTTGGTTGGCTCATCCAGGACCAGGAAATTGACGGGTTCCAGAAGGAGACGGATCATGGCCAACCGGGATCGTTCTCCACCTGATAGCACCTTGACCTTCTTCTCCACATCTTCACCGGAAAACATAAAGGCACCCAGGATGTCCCGAATTTTTGTGCGAATGTCACCGACAGCAATGTTGTCAATGGTTTGTAGGGCTGTCAATTCTTCATCTAGCAAAGATGCCTGGTTTTGGGCAAAGTATCCGATTTTGACATTGTGTCCCAGTTGTTGTTCTCCCTGGCACTCCAATTGTTGCATCAAGATACGGGCCATGGTTGTTTTTCCTTCGCCGTTTTTTCCAACAAAGGCAACCTTTTCTCCTCTTTCAATGGTCAGATCTACCTCCCTGAGTACTTCCAGTTGGTCATAGAATTTGGAAACGCCGGATGCCTTGAAGACCACGGTTCCGGATCGAGGGGAAGGGGGAAACCGAATGTTCAGCGAACGGGTATCTTCATCATCGACCTCAATGCGTTCTACCTTATCCAATTGTTTGATCCGGGACTGAACCTGTACTGCTTTGGTGGCTTTGTATCGGAATCTTTCAATAAAGTCCTCCGTATCGGCAATCATCTTTTGTTGATTTCGATAGGAGGCAAGCTGCTGTTCCCGACGCTCCACCCTTAACTCTAGGTAATGGCTGTAATTGACCTTGTAATCGTAAATCTTACCCAGACTTATTTCGATGGTCCGGTTGGTCACATTGTCCAGAAAAGCCTTGTCATGGGAAACCAATACAACGGCTCCCGGATATTCTTTTAGAAATTTTTCCAGCCATTGAATCGACTCTATGTCCAAATGGTTGGTGGGCTCATCCAGCAGAAAGACATTTGGCTTTTGCAAAAGTATTTTCGCCAATTCTATTCGCATGCGCCAACCGCCGGAAAACTCAGCCGTAGGACGTTGTAAATCATTTCGTTCGAATCCGAGTCCCATCAGGGTCTGTTCGATGTCCGCATGGAAATTGCTTCCGCCCAGCAGGTGGAAACGGTCGTTGACCTCATGGAGATCCTCCATGATCTTGTGGTATTCCGACGAATCGTAATCCTCCCTGTCGGCCAGGGCTTGTGTCAACCGACTGATGTTGGCTTCCAGCAGACGAATTTCCTCAAAAGCCCTCGAAGCCTCTTCGAGGACCGTTAGTGAATCGGTCGTTTCCATGTGCTGCGGCAGGTATCCGATTTTGCAGTCTTTGGGTACGACCACCTTCCCGGAAGTGGGAATCTGCTTGCCTGCAAAAATCTTCAGCAGGGTCGACTTCCCGGCCCCATTTCTTCCGGCAAGGCCAATTCTGTCGCGTGAATTGACAATGAAACTTACCTGTTTGAACAGCTCAAAATTTCCAAATTCAACATATAGGTCTTCGACTGAAATCATAATCCATGGATCGTTTACGGAACAATCGTCATCCGCTCCATTTTCTCTCCCTGACATTCGATCTGTTTGGGAGCATGCCTGGCAATGGTCAGGCAGGAGCAGTTTGCTGCCGCAAAAGTAGACAAATAAAGCAAGGTGAAAAAAAACGCCGGAAGCAATCCTCCGGCGTTTTACACATCTTTTGCGTAGGGATGGTTTATGCGGGCATTTCCGGCAAAGACCAGCCTTCGCGATACGTATGCTTGATCAGCTCCGCAGCAAAGCTTTTGGCATTGATTGGATCACTGAATTTTTTGTTGAAGGTCGGATGGCCATCGTTGATGACGAATCCATCATCCAGACAGAATTTAAAGGATTCATTTTCATGGATGTTGGTGAAGGTCATGTTTGGACCGTCCCAGATCAGTTCCTTGTTGAGATCCTGCAGACGAACGGCCAGTACACCCATTACGACCATTTCGTTGAAAGGACCGGCTTGCGAGAAGGGAGATGCGGTTTCTTTGCGGCCTTCTGCACCCTCTTTGCAGGCACGGATCCAGTCTTGCTCATGGCTGACTTCAATTCTCGGAAGGGTCTTGGGTACATTCGGTACCCGTCCGGAAAGCAGCCATGGATTTTTTCCGTAGCAGCCACAGACGATGCTGTCTTTTGTGCCATGGAAGATGACTCCGCCACCCCCGTCATTCATGTCACGGCCTTCGGGCCAGTTGGAGGGTTTCATGGGTTTGTAACCGCCGTCCATCCAGGTAACCGTTACTTCCGGGAAGTTCATCTTGACTCCTTTGATCTTTGGACGCGCCGGGAAGACCATTTGGACCACTTCCGATGCCGGAGGAGTATCGGTCATCAGCAGGGTAGAAGAGCCTTGAACCTTTGTGGGATAGCCTAGCTTGAGGCCCATGAATACCGGATGAAGCAAATGGCAGGCCATATCACCCAGTGCACCTGTACCAAAATCCCACCATCCCCTGAAGGTCCAGGGGGTGTACATCCTGTGATAAGGTCGGAACTTGGCAGGACCGATGAAAAGATCCCATTTCATGGTATCTGGTGGCCACATCCCATCCTTTGGCCGGGCGAGGGCCTGGGGCCAGAGTGGCCTGTCGGTAAAGGCTTCCACTTTGGTTACATCGCCGATCTCTCCATTCCAAAGCCATTCCTGTATCTGTCTGACACCTTCTCCGGATGAACCTTGGTTACCCATGGAGGTGGCGACCTTGTATTTTTCTGACAGTTTGGTCAGCAAGCGGGATTCATATACAGAATGCGTCAAAGGTTTCTGAATGTAAACATGCTTGTTGAGGGTCATGGCATGGGCACCGATGATGGCATGGTTGTGGTCGGCAGTGGCTACCAATACGGCGTCGATGTCCTTGTGCATCTCATCATACATCAACCGCCAGTCGTAATATTTCTTCGCTTTTGGAAAATGCTCGAAACATTTCTGGCTGTGGTCCCAGTCGACATCGCACAGGGCAACGATGTTCTCGGTCTCCATTTGCTTGAGGTTACCGAATCCCATTCCCCCGATGCCTACTCCGGCAATGTTCAACTTGTCACTGGGTGCTTTGTGCCCCAAGCCTGCAATGGTATTCGACGGAACGACCGTGATGGCGGCAGCGGCTGCTGCGGAAGTTCCGATGAATCCCCTTCTGGAAAGTTTTTTGTCTGGATTCATAATCGTTATTTAATAGTTATGTTTGATCAGCACAGTCAGGAGGTGACCGTGAGACCATCAAATTTAAGTTTATTTTTCCACAATGAACAAATATGTTTAAGGGATTGATCATCGGATGGCTATTTTTGGCTTCCATGCTTCCTCTATTTCTTCTGATAGGAATTGTCAAATGCCCTCCCAAAGTAGCGATCGATACGACATATTTGGCCTTCAACACATTTGGCCGGGAGATGCCATTTGGTAACTAATCCTGCAAATCAAAGGATTGTGTCAGAATATTCTTATTTTTGAGACATACGAAATCAATATCCCAACAATCGGGAAGCATTCGGATCCAGATCCGGCAATTGATCGTTCAGGCATCACTACTACAATCATTAACAACATGGAAAAGACTTTATTGCGTAAAATTAAGGCAGGCAAGCTGGTCTATGGGACCTGCATCACCTCTCCGGCACCGATGTGGCCTTCCATTGCCCAACGGTCCGGATTGGATTTTGTTTTTCTGGATACGGAACACATTCCATTGGAGCGGATGGAAATTGCTTCCATGTGCCAGGCATTCCGTGCCATGGGCATTGCACCCATCGTCCGTATCCCTTCACCCGATCCTTACAGAGCTTGCCAAATGATGGATGCCGGAGCTGAGGGTATTGTAGCCCCTTATCTGGAGCGGGTCGACCAAATAAAAGAGTTGGTGGGGGCCACCAAGTACAGGCCATTGAAAGGGGAACTACTCAACAAGGTACTGGAGGATCCACAACAATTGGAGGCATCCCTGAAAGAGTATCTGGAAAACTGGAACAGGGGAAATCTCTGCATTGCCAACATCGAGAGTGTCCCTGCACTCGACCGTCTGGATGCATTGCTTTCTGTCGAAGGACTCGATGCGGTATTCATTGGTCCGCACGATCTCTCCATCAGTCTCGGCCTGCCAGAGCAGTACGATCATCCGTTATTTGAAGAGGCTGTGCGCAAGATCATTCAAACTTCCCGGGAATATGGGTTAGCCGTGGGGATTCATTTTTCGGAAACTCCTGCCAGACAAATTCGCTGGATAAATGAAGGCGTCAACCTCATCATTCACAGTTCCGATCTGGCACTCTTTACACAAAGACTGCAAGCCGATATGCGGGAGATCAAGGAATCAGCCGGTGAGGGGGCCATTCAGTTTTCCTCTTCGGGAGATGTGATTTGATCAGCGATGTCTTGCAACAGGCCTTCCACAATTTTTTTATTTTTGATCATCTGTTAAATCAACTTAATTTCTACCAAATGAAGACAAAATTGACTTGGATGCTGATGGTTGTTTTTCTGCTCGTAGCCCATCAGTCTGAAGCTAAAAAATGGAAATCATTGTTCAATGGAAAAGACCTGACCGGTTGGACGGTGCATGGGAAAGCCAAATGGAGCGTTGAAAACGGTGTTTTGGTGGGAGTGGGTGGCATGGGCCATATCTATACCGATGCAGAATGTACCAATTTCGAAGCCAAGGGCATGTTCCGAATCTCGGCCGATCCAGGCTCCAAGAGCAACAGTGGTTTTTATTTTCGCTGCAATCCGCCAGCCGATAACATCGATGGTTTTCCCCGCGGATACGAGGCTCAGATTTGCCACAATCAGGATGCCTATACCGGATGGTTATGGAAACCAGGTAAACCGACAGGAAAAGCTACTGAATTGCTAACCAAAGACAATGAATGGTTTGAATACCATATCAAGGCCGTGGGAAGTCACATCCAGTTCTGGATCAATGGTAAGCTGGTCATGACCTATGAAGATAAGGAATATACGACGGGTCATTTTGCCATTCAAGGACACAATCCCGGTATGAAAATTGAAGCCAAGGAACTCTATTATCGCGAAGTAAAGAAATAGAGTCGGCACCTTTTCATACGTAAAAAAAGAGGTTGCGAAAATTTTCGCAACCTCTTTTTTTACTTGAATCATTCAATGCCTCTTAGAATTTAGATCTTTGGCAATTCCCAGGGAGCCCGGTAGTTGGCCAGGATTAATTTATCAGCCTCCGGATCATTTTTAAAGCTTTGTTTCTCTCCGTCCCAATTGACTTGTCTGCCCAATCGATAGGCAATGTTGCCCAATGAAGAGATTCTGGCGATGTGGGCACCGATCTCAATGTCACAATTGGGTTTTTGTCTGGTTTTGATACATTCCAGGAAATTTTTGACATGCAGATCCAGTCCCTTGCCGGTGCTGGGTTGCGGAGGAACGGCCTTGAAGTTCTCTTTTGCTGAAGTGCTTTTGGTCTCAGGCATCACGACCCAGCCATTTCTGTCGACCACCAATGTAGCGTACTCCCCGATAAAGGCGACCCCATGTCCTCTGCCATAGTTTTGCCCGTAGATGCCGATGGTATGGTCCCAAACGACATTAAAGTCGCCGAAGTCATAGATGGCCATCATGGTATCCGGTGTCTCCATTGCATCGGTAGGGAAGGCATATTTTCCTCCGGAAGCCATTACCGATTTGGGCACATACTGGTTCATGCCATAGAGAGCATAGTCCAACAAATGAACTCCCCAGTCGGTCATCAATCCGCCTGCATAATCCCAATACCAGCGGAAAGTAAAGTGAAATCGGTTCACATTGAATGGTCTCTTTGGGGCAGGCCCCAGCCACATGTCATAGTTCACGCCTGCAGGTGCTTCAGAATCAGGAACTACGGGAATGGAACCTTTCCATCCGACATAGGACCAGGCCCTTACGGATCTCACCCTTCCCAGATTCCCTGCATGGATGTACTCTACAGCACTTTTCCAATGGGGATCGCTTCTTTGCCATTGACCCACCTGTACCACGCGGTTGTATTTTCTGGCAGCTTTCACCATGAGATTGCACTCTTCGATGGTTCGTCCGAGGGGTTTCTCGCAATAGACATCCTTTCCGGATTGAGCCGCATAGATCATCGGCAGGCAGTGCCAGTGATCAGGTGTGCCAACAATGACGGCATCGATGTCTTTCCTGTCTATTACCTTCCGAAAATCTTCGTAGGTGTCCGGTCTTTTGCCCGTCATCTTTTTTACTTCATCGGCCCGTTGGTTGAGGATGTTGCTGTCAACGTCACACAAGGCAGCACAGACCACGCCCGGTTGCTGCAGGAAGGCTGTAAGGTCATTGAAGCCCATGCCTTTGCATCCAATAAGGGCTACCACCACCTTTTCATTGGCCGAGATACAGGAACTCATCACATTGGGCAAGACGGCAATTCCGGAGGCGGTCAGTCCGGCATCCCGAATAAAATTTCTTCGACTGTTTGTCATGGCTAAATATTTTCTTTTCGTTACTGAAAGTTGTCTGAAGGGAACCACATCGTCTAAAAACCGCTAAATTTAAGCAAAAATGAACTTATATGGTCCCAACAACGAGGATCAAAGTTTTTTTAAACTTAAATTAATATAGTCTCTTACCCCATCATCTATTTCCCCATGAAAGAATTGGAAGTTTACATCGAAAATAACCGTGAACGATTCCTGGACGAGTTGTTCGGGTTGATACGGATCCCATCGGTCAGTGCACTGCCAGACAAAAAGCCTGAAATGTATCGAGCAGCTGAGTACTGGAAAATGATCTTGCTCAATGCCGGTGCAGATTCGGCCCAAATCTATCCAACGGAAGGCAATCCGGTGGTTTTCGCCCAAAAGTTGGTGGACCCGTCACTGCCAACGGTTCTGGTCTATGCCCACATGGATGTCATGCCTGTGGATCCCATAGAAAAATGGACCAGCGATCCCTTTGAACCAATCATCCGCGAGGGTAGAATTTGGGCAAGGGGTGCCAATGATGACAAAGGTCAATCATTCATTCATGCCAAGGCTTTTGAATGGCTTGTACAGAGCAATACCCTTCCTTGCAACGTGAAATTCCTCATCGAAGGAGAGGAAGAAATAGGCTCTCCGCATTTGGGGCTTTTTTGCGAACAAAACAAGGAACTGCTTAAAACGGATATCATTATTGCCTCCGATACAAGCATGATTGCAAGCGACACACCCTCCATTACTACTGGTTTGAGAGGATTGGCCTATTGGGAAGTGGAAGTGAAAGGTCCATGCCGTGACCTTCATTCCGGTTTGTTTGGGGGTGCAGTCGCCAATCCCATCCATGAACTTTGCAAACTCATCGCGGACGCATTCGATGAAAACAACAAGATAACCATTCCGGGTTTTTATGCGGATGTTGCTGATGTTTCGGAGGAAGAGAGGCAATTGTTGGCGGGAAACCCCTGCGATGATCAGGCCTACAAGTCCGGATTGATGGTGGAGGAACTTCAGGGTGAGGTGGGATATTCCACCCATGAGCGGACCGGCATTCGCCCCTCATTCGATGTTTGCGGCATTTGGGGAGGCTATACAGGTCAAGGATCCAAGACCGTTTTACCTGCTACGGCATATGCCAAAATCAGTTCCAGATTGGTACCCAACCAGCATCCCGAAAAAATAGCCAAGTTGTTCAAGAGCCATTTTGAATCGGTCGCACCCAAATCGGTGAAGGTGGAGGTGACCTTCCATCACGGGGGGGAATCCTATGTGTGTCCAATCGATCACCCGGGTTATAAGGCTGCAGAAATGGCTCTAAGGGCAGTCTTTGGCAAAAGGGCAGTTCCCGTTC
>JAJTBP010000123.1 GCA_021286825.1 Marinilabiliales bacterium
AAACTGGGAGCGGCCATGCATCTTCAAATGGACCTCTCGGATAATGTGGAATTGAAATCCTACAAGGTTGCCATCACCAAAAGCCTGAAAGGACTCATTACTTCCGACTGGGCCTTTAATCAGACCTGGAGCATTGCGGCAGGCAAAAAAACCCTGGCCGTCAATCAAAATGAGATCGTGGTACCGCTTACGGTGACTGGGAATCCCGTAACGACTGGAAACTATGAAGTGGTGATTTCCTGTAGCGACACCTCCGGAAATGAAGTCTCCACGACGCTAAACGTCATTTTGAGTAATTAGCAAGTTGGGTTTACCGAAACAGGGAACCCCTCTCAGGATCCCTGCTCTGCTCCGGCCACTAGCCCCAGCTCTCTCCCTTTGTTCAGCATGAACTGGAATGCCTCTTCGTAGTTGTTCCGGATCTCTCCCTCGAGGATGGCCTCCTTGATGGCTGATTTTATCATTCCGACCTCCTTGCAGGGAGACAGTTGAAACGTCTCCATGATCAGCTCGCCGGTAACAGGTGGCTGGAAATTTCGAATGGCATCCTTCTCCTCTATTTCCTTTAGCTTTTCCCTGACGAGCTGGAAATTGGCGAGATAGCGGGCTACCTTCTCTTCATTTTTGGAGGTGATGTCGGCCTCACACAGGGTCATCAAGTCATCAATGTCATCTCCCGCATCAAATAGGAGCCTTCTGACGGCCGAATCGGTCACCTCTTCTTCCGACAGAACAATGGGCCGCATGTGTAGCAGGACCATCTTCTGCACAAATTTCATCTTCTCATTCAACGGCAGTTTGAGCCGGTCAAAAAGTTTGGGGACCATCTTTTCACCCACGAAGTTGTGTCCGTGGAAGGTCCATCCCAATGCAGGAGAAAATCGTTTGGTCACCGGTTTGGCCACATCATGCAGGAGTGCCGACCATCTGAGCCAAAGGTTGTCGGTCGTAAGACAGATTCGATCCAGGACCTCCAGCGTATGGTAAAAATTGTCCTTGTGGTAGATGCCGTTCACACTTTCACGGCCCTTCAGGTTTTGTATCTCAGGAAGGATGATCTTCAGCAAACCGCACATCTCCATGAGTTTGAAGCCAATGGAGGGTTTGGGAGAGGCAATGATCTTGTTCAGCTCATCGGAGATGCGTTCTTTGGACACAATCTTGATTCGTTCAGCCTGTTGTCCAATGGCAGCAAAGGTCCGCTCTTCGATCCGAAATTCCAATTGTGTCGCGAAACGGATGGCCCGCATCATTCTCAAGGGGTCGTCCGAAAAGGTAATCTCCGGATCAAGTGGCGTTCTGATCAGTTTGCTTTCCAGGTCGTCCATGCCATTGAAGGGATCCAACATCTCACCATACTTTGCTTCATTGAGGGAGATGGCCAGGGTATTGATGGTAAAGTCCCGCCTGTTCTGATCATCTTCAAGCGTCCCATCTTCGACCACCGGTTTTCGGCTATCCTGCCTGTACGACTCCTTACGGGTTCCAACAAATTCAAACTCCACCTCTCCGTCTTTGAACATGGCCGTCCCAAAATTCTTGAAAACGGTGACATTGAGCTTGGGATGAATGGCCTGGGCCACCTTCCGTGCCAGTTCTATCCCGCTGCCAACGGTGACGATGTCGATGTCGTATTTCTCTCTTTTCCGGTAGAGCAATAAGTCACGAACGAAGCCACCTATCACGTAAGTTTCTAATCCTTCCTGGTCGGCAACGGTGCTGATCACCCGAAAAGCCGGATGTGTCAGGTATTCCTTGAGATTAAGCGTTTCAGTCATATAAAGCAGGTAACCACCTTTTCTACTCTTTTGTTCTTTCCTGGTTTCAATTTCATGATTCTTCACCTTCCAGGGCGGAAAGAGGGATGGGCGGCAAAGTTAAACAAAAGAAGGAAACGCCGGAAATGGCATCCGGTTCCTGTAAAGCACCTGGGTGAGGAATGATCCTGATGGTTCAGGCGAGTTGCTGTACGATCTGTTCAAGTTTCATGCCCCGCGATCCCTTGATAAGCAAAAGGTAACCTTCCAACGGTTCATGGGATAGATGGTTTGATAGATCTGCCGTACTTCGGAAGCAGTGAAAATCTTCGATAGAGTGGCACCCAGAATAGTGGGGACCTACCAAAAAGACCTTGTCGGTGGCATGGGAAACAAGATAATCGACGACTTTCTGATGTTCCTCAGAAGCAGCAGGTCCCAATTCGAGCATGTCACCGAGGATGATTCCTTTTCTGGCGCCTTCCATGTGGCGAAAGTTCTCCAGAGCGGCCATGGTACTGGTGGGATTGGCATTGTAGGCATCAAGAAGGAGGCGGTTTTTGCCGGTTTCCACCAATTGTGAGCGGTTATTGTCGGGTGCATAGGCTTCAATGGCTGAAACGATCTGCAATGGATCCACGCCAAAATGCAGTCCAATGGCTGCTGCCGCTAGCACATTCTCCAGGTTGTATCTTCCCACCAGTTGTGTCTTGATGTAGAGCCATCCCTTTGGGAAAAGCACTTTGCAGATCAGGTAGGGATCCGCCTGCATCACCTCACCTTCCAGGCAGTCGGTGCAGGGAAGGGTTGAATAGTTTACGGTTCGGGTTGTGCCGGTCTGGTCGCTGAGGTAAGGGTTGGCCTTGTTGATAAAAATGGTGCCTTCCTTTTCCCCGAGATACCTGTAAAGTTCTGTCTTGGTGCGGATCACTCCTTCGAAGGAACCAAAACCTTCCAGATGGGCGCGTCCGACATTGGTAATCAATCCAAAATCAGGCAAGGCGATCCGGCATAGAAAATCGATCTCACCCGGGTGATTGGCTCCCATCTCTACCACTGCCATCTCAGTCAATGGATTGATGGAGAGCAAGGTGAGCGGAACGCCAATGTGGTTGTTGAGGTTCCCTTGGGTGTGAATGAGTTTGAATTTTTTGGAGAGGATTGCGCTGACCAGCTCTTTGGTGGTGGTTTTGCCATTGGTGCCGGTAATGGCCAGAATCGGAATGGCCATTCGCTTTCTGTGAAGGGTGGCAAGTTGTTGCAATGTCTGCAACACATCCTCCACAAGAATCAAACGATCATTTTGCCTTTCGGGTTGCTCATCGATGATGGCATAGGCAGCCCCTTTTTCCAGAGCAGTTTCTGCGAAGGTATTTCCATTGAAATTCTCTCCTTTCAAGGCAAAGAAAAGAGAGCCCGGTTCAATCTTACGGCTGTCAGTCGTAACCACCGGATGGTCTATAAACAACTTGTAAAGATCTTCAGTTTGCACGGGGATATGGCTTGGTAAGTTTGGATTCTTCAATTGTGGGGATGAATCATGCAACGATCTGTTTCCCGACTGAGACAATTTAAGGCTGGTTCATCTCAAAAAAAAAACCCGCCAGATGGCGAGGTTTCTATTATTTTCTCGGTTCTGCATCGCCCAATTTGGTCATGGCGCAACGGAAGCCAATGTCGTTGGTGGAACTCCTTTCATCAAGGTATCTGCGGGTACCCGGACTTAACCAGTAGGGTCGGTCTTTCCAGCTGCCTCCCTTGTAAACACGGACATGATCAGAGATCCTCGGTTTGTAGTTGTCCTTCATCATGGTGTACATCGATTCTGAGCTGATGTTGCTGCGAATGGAATCGTCCTTATTCTTCCAGAGGCTCTCATCCAGATTGGATTGATAATCACCATCCTTGAAGTTGGTGAAGTTGGCAACGGTATCCTTGACCATTTCACCGAATTCGTTCCGCATGAAATTTCCAAGGGAGTCTTTTTTGAAGTTGCTGTAAACACTTCCCCTCAAAGGTTGAAACTCATTGTATTCAAGGGAGGAGGTCGGACGATAGACATCCTGCACCCACTCGTTCACATTTCCTGCCATGCAATAGAGGCCCAGATCGTTGGGCTCGAAGGATTTCACAGGAGCGGTGATTTCAAATCCATCATTCAGGGAACCGGCTACCCCCATGTAGTCACCTCTGCCACGAACCGAATTGGCCTTGAAGACCCCACGGCTTTTCTTGTCAGTAGAACGAAGCTGGCTGCCATTCCATGGATAGATGCGCCTGTCTGTGACCACCTCTTCATCGATGTTGCCTTGAAGACCCAGGGCCGCATATTCCCATTCGGCTTCCGTTGGGAGCCGGTAACGCGGAAGGACAATGCCATCCGACATGCTGGTCCTACGGGTAGCACCATTTTTGCCCAGATTCTTCAAAGGCCGTTTGCCATCCGCGCCATTGTACAATCCGTTGAGGTAACTATCTGAAGAAAAAACATTTTGTCCGCTTTGTTTGGTGTCTTCAGCCAAAATCTGATCGTTGATCAAAATCCGCTCATTGACACGGTCGGTACGCCATTTGCAATAATTGTTCACCTGAATCCAGCTGACGCCTACAACCGGATATTCCGAATAGGCCGCATGGCGCAGGTAATTTTCCAGGTAAGGCTCGTTGTAGGCAAGTTCATTGCGCCAAACCAGTGTGTCGGGCAAGGCAGCCTTGTATACCTCCGGATTGTTGGGATAAACGCGCTGCAACCAATAAAGGTATTCCCGCCAGTCGATGTTTCTGACCTCCGTCTCATCCATGTAAAAGGAGGCAACCGTCACCCTTCTGGGTACATTGTTGCTCTCAAACAGCACATCTTGCTCGACACGTCCCATCGGAAACGTTCCGCCCTGGACAAAAAGCAATCCGGGCCCAGTCTCCTGTTTGTAGTTGGCATTGTACTCAAACCCACCATTCTTCGGATTGTTGTACTCCCATCCTGTTGTCGAAGAGCTGCTTTTTTTCATTGGCATCGGAAGGAACTGACAGGAAACCGATCATCAACATTAATATCGCAGATAATTTCATGTGTTATGAAGTTAAATACTATTGTACTTGCTAACACGAGGGAAAAATGCATACGCATTTCCAGGCTAACATAGCCATTCCTCACCTGCTACAAATATAAGGCAAATTATTTTATACTATCTTCTGCACAACCCGGCTAAGTGAACCATTCCTGCCCTTTTTTTTTATTTTATGTAAGGAATGTGAATCGATCCCGATTTCGCTCCGTTTTTTATCACAATTGTCTTAGCTTTGGATCACCAATTGGGTGGGAGTGTTGCGGGATATGATCATTAAAATATTGTATATCAGGATAATAAAATTCGTCAGAATCCTTCTGGTTTTTTTGGCACTTTCGCATGAAGCGGCAGGAAATTCCATGCTCTTTTCAGATGGGAAATGGCTGAAAATCTCGGTGAGT
This sequence comes from Marinilabiliales bacterium, assembly GCA_021286825.1. GTDB lineage: Bacteria > Bacteroidota > Bacteroidia > Bacteroidales > Prolixibacteraceae > CAINVV01. The sequence continues at coordinate 5,227 of JAJTBP010000123.1, forward strand.
GAGACGGGCATTCACAAAATAGATTATTCCTGGCTAAAAGAGAATGGTTTTGATCACCCTGAAAACGTCAGAATCTATGCTGCAGAGCCACTTTCGGATAGCGAAAAATCCGATCCGTCTGAAGAGGGAAAGTTAACGATGCTTCCAGTGCTCAGAGTCACCGAAGGAACTGGGGCCTTTCTGTTTTATAACGAGGGAGTTGTCACCTGGCAATATGATGCAACTGTCAACAGATATCTGCGGATCCTTCATCCGGAAAGGCTAGAAAAGTCCTTTTTCTTTCTTTCCGACCAACCCACCCTTACATCGGATCGTCTTGAACAGCAAAAGTCAATCATAGTGCCTGCTTCAGAGGATGTTACGGCTTATGATGACCCGCTGCTTTGGGAAGAGGAAAAAATCAATCTGCTGGAATCCGGCCAGCGATGGTTTACCACTCTCTTGATGGGCAACGGATCGGCTACCAAGAATTGGTCTGTACCCGGAAGGATAGCCTCTGAACCGATCCATATCCATGTGGTGGCAGCAGCCCGCTCCTCGGCCCCCTCCGTGATGTATCTTTTCATGAATGGTTCGGTCTTTGGCAAGTTGGATTTTGCTTCTGTTCCCATGACCCAGGAATCCGATTTCGCCGTTGAATCAAGCGGTGATTTTTCGGTTGTGTCACCCGGCACCTCCCTGTCGCTTGCGGTATCTGGCAACGCAACGGCTTCGGGGCAATCCTGGCTGGATTACGCGGTGGTGACGGTCAGAAGGGCCCTTCAATACCAGGGTCAGCCTATCAATTTCCATTACGCGCAACCGGTAGGCAAGGTAGGGGTTGCCAGATTTAACCTGGCCAATGGACAAAGTGGGTTGCAGCTGTGGAACGTAACGAATCCAATGGCTCCTTTGCAGGTGACCTGCCAGATGAACGGCACTAACCTCTCCTTTCAGGCAGATGTTGGGGAAATGGCGAGTTACCTTCTTTTTGATCCCTCATCTGATCTGCCAAAGGTTACAAAGGAGGGGGTGGTATCTTCGGATAACATCCGCGGATTGTCGCCTCCTGAGATGCTGGTGGTGACCACACCGGAATTTAGTTCCCAGGCCGATCGGTTGGCCAGCTTCCACAGCACCCATGAAGGATTGGATGTAGCAGTGGTCCAAACCGAATCCCTGTACAATGAATTCTCCGGAGGTTACAAAAGTCCCCTCGCGATCCGTCGTTACATTCGTCATTTGTTATCCGCCCCAAACGGCAGCCGCCTGAAATATTTGTTGCTTTTTGGCAAAGGCACGTTCGACTCGGTTCATCCATCCGATGAAAACAATCCGGACTGGGTTCCTTCCTGGCAATCAGAAAGCTCACTCAATCCCTTGAGCTGCTATGAGTCGGACGATTATTTTTCAGGTGCCGGCTTGTCTGCTGACGGCATCCAGGGAGCAATTCCGTTGGGCGTTGGAAGGATTCCCTGCGCCACGGTAGGGGAGGCGACCCTTGCCGTCGACAAAATCACTCAATATGCTGCGCAGAAAAATGCCGGCGAATGGGAAGACAATCTGGTCTTTATTGGAGACGATCAGGACAACAATGTCCATGTAGCCAATTGCGAAAGTTTGGTCAAGCAGGTGGGATCGTCGAACCCGGCTTTTCATGCCACAAGGGTCTACCTTGACGGCTATCCCCTTGTCAACGACCCGGATCCGCGCTATCCGGCTGCTTCGAATGCCATCGTCGAAGCCATTCAGCGGGGGACGCTGGTGGTCAATTATACCGGGCATGCGAATGAAGATGTTTTAGCGGCGGAACGGGTTTTTACCATGAACGAAATTGACAAACTGACCAACAAGGGGAAGTTACCGCTCTTTGTGACGGCAACCTGTGAATTTGGGAGATGGGATATGAAGATGAAAAGATCATCCGGCGAAAAGCTGCTTTTCAAGGAGAATGGAGGAGCCATTGCCCTGCTTTCCGCAACCCGTTTGGTCTATTCTTCCTCCAACGCAGCCATCACAAGTAGTTTCTATCGTCACCTGACAGATGTTGACCCTCAAGGCAATCCACTCAGGCTGGGTGATCTCATTCGGTTGGGCAAAAATGAAAACCAGGGAAGCTTGAACAGCAGCAAATTTTCACTGCTGGGAGATCCGGCCCTGCGTCTGCGAATTCCTCCGATCCATTGCCGTGACTTGCAGATCAATCACCAGTCGCTGAAAGGTACCACGGTCATCGCCTCTCCCATGACAGCGGTGACCGTCGAAGGAGAGATCACCGGAAAAACGGGAGAGCGGTTGGATCAGTACAACGGAATCCTACAGGTTACGGTATGGGATCAACCGGTACAAAAACAGACACTGGGCAATGGCGGACAACCGCCTTTCCACTACGACGCACGGGAAAATGTGCTGTTTCGCGGAGAAGTGGCCATTCGGAACGGAAGCTACAGTTATGCTTTCCCGGTGCCGAAAGAGGTCATCCAGACAGATGGGAAAGCCTTGATTCGTTATTTTTTTACCGATGGAAATCTGGATGGAGATGGCTACGATGATGCGCTGGTGGTCAATGGCCAAGAGAAGGTTACGACCAATGATCACGTTGGACCTCAGATTGTAGCCTTTTTGGAGGATGACAAATTCCGCGACGGAGGCACGGTCTCTGCCTATCCCTTGCTTCTGCTGCAACTGAGTGATGAGAGTGGAATCAGTACAGTGGGGGGTACGACAGGTCATGACATCCGAGCCGTACTCGATGGGGATGAGAACCATTCACTGATCCTTAACGATGGTTATCAGGCAGATGCAGGAACCTGGAAATCGGGCCGGTTGCTTTATACTTTGTCTGATCTGGCTGAAGGGGATCATACCTTGAAGATCATTGTCTGGGATACCGTCGGCAACTCCTCCGAAAAATTGGTTCATTTCAAGGTGGGCAATGGATTTTCCATTCAATCGGTGGTTGCATACCCCAATCCTTTTTCCGACAAGGTGACCTTCCGGCTCCAACAAAACCGTTACAATGAACTCTTGCACGGAAGGCTGGAGATATTTGATCTGCATGGCCGTCTGTTGCACAGCTCCTATGCCGACTTGATGACAGAGGGTTACCTTTCGGATGAACTATCCTGGAATGCTGCCACCTCCAGCTTAAACAAAGGGAATGGCATCCTGATTTTCAGGATTACCCTGACGACAGGGGATGGGGCCGTCAACAGTTTTTCCGGCAGACTGTTCTACCGGAAATAGCGAAGGCAAACTTTCGCGTTTAATTGCCGTTTCCGGTTCATCCATTATCTTTACCGTATGATCCAATTGAAATTCACGAAACAAAAGATGCATCCATGGATATAAGGGTAGGTTTGGGTTATGATGTGCACAAACTGGCTGAAGGAGAGGAGCTTTGGCTCGGTGGTATCCGTATACCCCATGAAAAGGGAACCATCGCGCATTCAGATGGAGATGTGTTGCTGCATGCCGTCTGTGATGCCTTGCTTGGGGCTGCAGGCCTGCGCGACATCGGTTTTCATTTTCCGGATACGGATGCGGCATTCAAAAACATCGACAGCAAAATTTTGTTGCAGGAGGTCTATTCGAAACTGCTTGACAGGGGTTTTTCGCTTCTCAACATGGATGCAACCATTGCAGCCCAACGTCCAAAATTGAAAGACTGGATTCCTGAAATGCAGCGGGTCATCGCGGAACTCTTGCAGACCTCTTCCGACAGGATCAACATCAAAGCCACCACAACCGAGCATCTCGGCTTCGAAGGTCGGGAGGAGGGAATATCCGTGCAAGCGGTGGTGTTGATTCAAAAGTAAGACATCGAAGGATTTGAGAAGAAAAGTTGTTGATTTCTGTTGTAATGTGGGGGTCTTTTCGTATACCTATAAGAGAAATCAGAAAAGCCGGGTTGGATAGCAACCGGCACAGTTCAATCGAAACAAAAAGTAATCAATCGTAAGCATTATGAGCAAAACAGCCTGGATTGTCATCGGAGCCATTCTTTTGGTTCTCTTTCTTGCCATCAACTGGGGTATCAAAACTGGAAATGAAATGGTCAAAATGGAGGAGGGTGTCTCCTCAGCCTGGTCACAGGTGGAGAATGTCTACCAGAGACGGGCAGACCTGATTCCCAATCTCGTCAGTACCGTGAAAGGGTATGCCGCACATGAAAGTGAAACCTTGACCGCCGTCATTGAGGCGAGGGCCAAAGCAACTGCCGTTACAGTAGATCCTTCCAAATTAAATGCTGCCTCTTTGCAACAGTTCCAGCAGGCGCAAGGCGGACTCTCTTCAGCCCTGGGTCGTCTGATGGTTGTCGCCGAGAAATACCCGGATCTGAAAGCCAACGAAAACTTCCTGAATCTTCAGGCTCAGTTGGAAGGCACTGAAAACCGGATCACCGTTGAACGTCAAAAGTTCAATCAAGCCGCACAGTCCTTCAATACCTACATCCGGCTCTTCCCGCAAAGCATCATCGCTTCCATGCGTAACTTTGAGAAGAAAGCCTATTTCGAGGCGGAGAAGGGTGCAGAGAAAGCTCCGAAAGTGGATTTTTCCAAATAAGGGATCAACAAAATGGGGAATCATTTTTTTTCTCCTGACGAGGAAAACAAAATCATTCAGGCGATTCAGCAGGCGGAACACAGAACCAGCGGCGAAATCCGGATTCACATAGAGTCCAGATGCAAAGGCGCCGTTTTGGACAGGGCCGCCTGGTTGTTCCGTCATT
>JAJTBP010000124.1 GCA_021286825.1 Marinilabiliales bacterium
CCTTTTCGGCATCTTCCATGGAAAATTCGGGTGAACCATCGCAAACCCAGCGTACGGCTTTGGCGCTCTTTTTATAGGATTTTGAGACAATTTCTACCTCTTCGGATACCATGAAGGAGGAGTAGAATCCGAGTCCGAAATGGCCAATGATAGCATTTGCATCATTCTTGTATTTTTTTAGAAATTCATCAGCACCCGAAAAGGCTATCTGATTGATGTATTTTTCAACCTCTTCGGCTGACATGCCAATGCCATTGTCGGAGACGGTGATGGTCTTTTTGTCCTGATCTATCCTGACAGTGACCTTCAGGTCTGACACATCACCGGCATATTTGCCGGCAGATGCCAATGTTTTTAGCTTTTGGGTGGCATCCACTGCATTGGACACGATTTCACGAAGGAAGATGTCGTGATCGGAATAAAGAAATTTTTTGATAATGGGGAAAAGATTCTCACTGGTAACCCCGATTTTTCCTTTCATATTCAATTCTTTAATGATGTGGTTGATTCGTTTTTTGACTCTCTGACTGCAAAGGTTGTGCCAATCCATGGTTGGCTGACTATCTGTCAGATTTTGAAAAAGGCCGGGTGGAGTTTCGGTTGAAGGAACTGAAAAAATGACAAGAAACGGAGCAAAAGGAACCGTCGTTGCAGGACAGACCAATCCAGACAGAGGCGATCCGCCTTTGGCAATTATTCGGCAAATTATCTTGGAGGGAACCTTAAAAAATGGGAGGGGGAAATGGCACGGGAGGAGCGACTCGAACGCCCGACACCTGGTTTTGGAGACCAGTGCTCTACCGACTGAGCTACACCCGTATCAGCGGAGAGAGAGGGATTCGAACCCCCGGTACCTCACAGTACAACGGTTTTCAAGACCGCCGCAATCGACCACTCTGCCATCTCTCCTGGATTGCGCTTGCAAAAGTAAACCTTTTTTCCATTCATCAAAAAATTCTGGTGAAAAAAATAATGGCATCCCCAGCGATAAAAAAGTTGTTAAAATTTTGTTATTTAGAAAATAGTATTGAACTTAGTCAAAATTAATCATTTGGCTCTTTTTAATTGAAAACGGTGCAAATGAGATTAGTTCCGGAGAAAACATTGTTTCGATCAATTTTGCAATGAACCGCGTTAAAAAGTATTTACAACACTGTTTTCCTTCGTAAATAATCTAAATTATTAACCATTTATTACCTTAAGTTATGAACAAAGCGCAATTAATTGACGGCGTTGCTGCAGAAGCCGGTTTGACCAAGGCTGAAGCAAAGAAAGCTATTGAAGCTTTTGTAAAAACCACTACTGAAGCCTTGAAACAAGGAGATCGCCTTGCTCTCGTAGGATTTGGATCTTTCTCCGTATCAGAACGTCCTGCAAGAACAGGTCGTAATCCTCAAACTGGTGCAACCATTAAGATTGCAGGGAAGAAAGTCGTCAAATTTAAAGCGGGTAACGAATTGACAGATGCTGTTCAGTAACTGGAAAACTACCTCACAAAAAAGGGAGCCTCGGCTCCCTTTTTTTGTTCCTGTCTTTTGAAATTTTCCGTTCAGAGGTTCTGCATCGAGTGAAGCTTTCGGTAGATGCCATCGAGCGCCAGCAGCTCGTCGTGCGTGCCGCGTTCCACAATTTCTCCCTCATGAAAGACACAGATCAGATCGGCTTTTTTGATGGTGGAAAGCCGGTGGGCAATCACGATGGAGGTCCTGTTGAGCATCAAGTTTTCCAGTGCCTCCTGGACCAGTTTTTCCGACTCGGTATCGAGCGCAGAGGTGGCCTCATCCAAGATCAGGATCGGTGGATTCTTGAGTACAGCCCTGGCAATGGAGATTCGTTGGCGTTGTCCGCCCGATAGTTTGCCACCCCTGTCACCGATGTTCGTCTGGTACCCATCGGGAGAGGTGGATATGAATTCGTGTGCATTGGCCACCTTGGCTGCTGCGATTACCTCATCCAGTGTTGCATTTTCGACACCAAAGGAGATGTTGTTGAAGAAGGTGTCGTTGAACAGGATGGGATCCTGGTTGACATTGCCCATCAGTCCGCGCAAATCGGCGATTTTATAATCACGGATGTCTACTCCGTCGACCCGGATACTGCCGGATTGGATGTCCCAGAATCGGGGCAGAAGATCCACGAAAGTAGATTTTCCCGAACCGGACTGTCCAACCAGTGCAATGGTCTTTCCCTTCTCAATGGTGAGGGAGACATTTTTCAGTACCTCGTCCTCAATGTATCGGAAGGAGACGTTGTTGTATTCGATGGTGTGATGAAACTCGTTGACAGCGATGGCATCCGGTTTGTTGACGATGTTGTTTTCTGCCAACAGGATTTTGTCGATCCGGTCCATGGATGCCAATCCTTTTTGGATGGCATAGATAGAGGTGGTGAATGACTTTGCCGGATTGATGATGCTGTAAAAGAAGACGAGATAGGTGATGAAGGCTCCTGCCGACAGGTTGCCGGACTGGTTCAGAACCAATCCTCCACCGTACCAGAGAACGATCACGATCACCATGGTTCCCAGCAATTCGCTCATGGGATGAGCGAGATAGCGGCGCCACATCAGGTGATTGGAGATGTTGTAATACTCCTTGTTCTGACGAACGAAGAGTGCTTTCATCTTCTTTTCGGCATTGAAGGCCTTGATGACCCGGAGACCTGTCAGTGATTCCTCAATGGTGGATAACAATTCCCCCATTTTGTTCTGTCCGCGCATGGAGGGTTTTTTGAGACTTTTCCCCACTTTCCCGATCAGGTAGCCTACCACCGGAAGCAGCAGGAAGACAAAGAGGGTGAGTGACCAGGACATAAAGATCATCACCACCAGATAGATCAGGATGATCATCGGATCCTTGCAGAGCGTCTCCACCGAGTTGAAAATGGAGTTGTCGATCTCCTGCACATCTCCCGTGGTACGGGCGATGATGTCTCCTTTGCGTTCATCCGAGAAAAAGCCGATGGGCAGGGAGAGAATTTTGTTGTAAATCTGATTCCGGATGTCGCATACCACGCCATTCCGAACGGGAACAATGACGAAGGAGGCCAGATAGGTGAAGCCCACCTTCAGGATGACCATCACCACGATGAACAAGCCCAGATAGATCAAGGCCCGCTCTTTGCCATAGGAGTTGATCACATCTCCAATGATGTAGGTGAGGTTCTTGGAGAGGTTGTCGAAATCAAAACTCCAGTCGGCCGGTTTGGGCAGGATGGGTTGCTTTCCGAAAAGCACATCAAGCACCGGTTTGAGGGCGGCGAACTGGAAGGCGCCAAAAATAGCACCCAGCAGGTTGAACAGTATGTTAAGGAAGAGGTAACCTTTGTAGGGAGGCAAGAACCTTTTGAACAGTTTGAAAAGACCTTTCATTCAGTGATTTTAATTGAATTAAGCAATCACTCCGGTATAGCTGCCCGGACTGATCTGCCTGAGTTCTGCTTTGATTTCGTCCGAGACGGAGAGTTGATCGATGAAGCGATGGAAGGTCATCCGGTCTATTTTGCTGTTGACCCTCGTCAGATCTTTCAGGGCTTCGTAGGGATTCGGATACCCCTCACGACGCAGGATGGTCTGGATCGCTTCGGCAATCACAATCCAATTGTCTTCCAGATCCTTGTCGATCGCTTCCCTGTTGATGAGCAATTTTCCCAGTCCTTTCATCGTGGATTTCATCGCAAGCAAGGTGTGGGCAAAAGGAACACCGACATTGCGCAGGACCGTTGAATCGGTCAGGTCGCGTTGCAGGCGTGAGATGGGCAATTTGGCTGAAAGATGTTCGAATAGGGCATTGGCAACACCGAGGTTCCCTTCCGAGTTTTCGAAATCGATCGGATTGACCTTGTGCGGCATGGCAGAAGAACCGATTTCCCCCTTTTTGATCTGCTGTTTGAAATAATTCATGGAGATGTAGCTCCAGAAATCGCGATCCAGGTCAATCAGGATGGTGTTGATTCTCTTCAGACAATCGAAGATGGCTGCGTAGTTGTCGTAATGGGCAATCTGGGTGGTGGTTTGGGAACGCTGCAGGTGAAGTGACTTGGAGACGAACCGATTGGCAAAGTCGACCCAATCAATCTGCGGATAGGCTACATGATGGGCATTGAGGTTGCCTGTCGCTCCCCCGAATTTGGCGTTGCAATGGAGTCCTGACAACTGGTCCAGCTGAATTTCGAGCCTTTCGGCAAAGACCCGTATCTCTTTTCCCAAAAGGGTAGGGGAGGCAGGTTGTCCGTGTGTCCTGGCCAGCATGGGAATGGCTTTCCATTCCTCGGCAAATGCATTTAGCTTTTCCAACAACTTGTGCAATACCGGAAGATAGGCCTCGTCGATGGCATCCCGAATGGAACAGGGTACGGCGGTATTGTTGATGTCCTGAGAGGTGAGACCAAAGTGGATGAATTCCTTGCATGCCGAGAGTCCCAATAGATCGAACTTCTCTTTCAGGAAATACTCCACTGCTTTGACATCGTGGTTGGTGGTTTTTTCAATCTCTTTGACCGAAGCAGCCTCTTCCAGCGTGAACTGATGGTACAAATTGCGCAGGGATGCAACCTGATCCGTGGTAAGGATTGGCAGTTGGGGCAGTGGAATTTCAGTCAGGGCGATGAAATATTCGACCTCCACGAAGACCCGGTATTTGATCAGGGCATATTCGGAAAAAAACTGATCAAGTTCTGCCACTTTGTCCCGGTAACGACCATCGACCGGAGAGATGGCCGTCAGCATCTGTAAATCCATCCGAAAGAATTTGATGTTTGAGGGGCAAAGTTAACAATTTCCAATCAGTAATGGAAGTTGCAATTGTTGTCACTTCCCGTGCCATCTGCCGTATACTTTCGTAAATTTGCAAGGCAATCAAGCATCATGGACAAAGTAAAATTATCGGCAATCGCCTATCTGAATACAAAGCCATTTCTCTATGGCATCACACGGTCTCCGCTCATGGAGGAGATCGAACTCTCTCTCGACTATCCCGCTGCCTGTGCCGACAAGCTGAAGCAAGGCACGGCCCATCTTGGCATCATACCGGTGGCGGAGATCCCTGAAATCGAAGGGGCCAATCTGGTGACCGATTTCTGCATCTCAAGTTCCGGCAAGGTACGCACGGTCGTGCTGGTCAGTGAAGTGCCACTCGACCGGATCCGGCGCATCGTATTGGATTATCAGTCGCGTACATCGGTGCGTCTCGTCAGAATCCTGGCAAGAGACCATTGGAAGATTGATCCCGAATGGAGACAAGGTGGCCTGCACTATCTGACGGAAGAGATCGGTGGCGAGACTGCCGGTGTCATCATCGGTGACCGGGTCTTCGAAGCCGAAAAGCAATTTCCCTATGTCTATGACCTGGGTGAGGCCTGGAAAGAGATGACCGGACTGGATTTTGTCTTCGCACATTGGGTAGCCAACAAAAAATTGGATCCGGGTTTTGTTGAACGGTTCTCGGCTGCCCTTCAAAAAGGGATTGACCACATTCCGGATGTCATTGTCGAATATCGTCAACTCTATCCGGACTATCCTTTTGAATCCTACTTCCGGGAAAACATCTTCTACCGGATGGATGAGTCCAAGCGGAAGGGGATGGAGTTGTTCCTGCAACTCTCGTCCGGACTGCGCTGATCTTGTCATTGGTGAATGGACGGATAATTGTTTATCTTCATGCCAGGATACGACCCTCGGCGATGTTTCGCCTTCAGTGCGCATCCGGTTTGAAATACCGCACATTTTTATGCTGAGAATCTTGATGATCATAGGGTCCGGTAGTTTTCTGGGAGGAATCGCCCGGTATTTGATGGCCAAGGCTGTACAGAATTCGATGGCCTCTGCTTTTCCCTATGGGACCCTGTTGGTCAATGTGGTTGGCTGTTTGTTGATCGGTCTGGTCTTTGGCCTATCAGAGCGGACCAACCTGGTCAGCGATCCATGGCGACTGTTCCTGACGGTCGGTTTTTGCGGAGGTTTTACCACCTTCTCCTCTTTTGCCAATGAAAACATGGCCCTGCTCAGGGATGGCAATTTCTTCTACTTCTCCCTTTACACCGGGAGCAGCATTTTTCTGGGTTTGTTGGCCGTTTATCTCGGGAATGCAATCACCAAAATTTTCTGATCATGAAGAATCAAGCTGAAGCCCGCAGGTTGAGAATTTATCTGAGCTCTACCGACAAATTCAAGCATGGTTTGTTGTATGAAACCCTTGTGTTTGCTGCCAGAAGATATGGGTTGGCAGGCGCGACGGTCCTCAAGGGGGTGATGGGATATGGATCCAGCAGTGTCGTCCGATCGGTTCGATTCTGGGAGATCACGGAGAAGATGCCGGTGGTGGTAGAGATTGTGGATGAGGCGGATAAAATTGAATATTTCACAGGTAAGATCCTGCCATGGTTTGAGAAAATCCCCACAGGTTGTCTCATCACTTCGGAAAAGGCAGATGTTGTGCTGTTCAAGCAGGGCAGGAAAAAGAAAAAAGGTTTTTTCCATTTCTGAAAGTTTCCAAACGGTCTACTGTTGGCCGTTGCCAGGAAACAAGCCCACCGATCCCCCGTAAAAGAAGGGGTTGTTAAATCAATTGAACCATGAAAGTTTATCAAATGCTGTTGCTGGCAGCCGTAGTGCTCGCCATGCAGAAACAAACCGTTGCCCATGCTGTCTCTAGCTCTCCGGAGTTGACAGCCGGATGTGCCGGGTCAGTGGGTCAGGATCAACCACAAAAGAAAAAATCAACGCTTATGAAAACAGATGATGCAAAGAAAGAGGGAAATCCCTACTATTCAAGGATAGAGACGAAACCGCTCCATTTAACGGACAGCGAATGGAAAAAAATCTTGCCACCCGATTTGTACCAGGTCTCCCGGCAGAAAGGCACAGAAAGGGCATTTACAGGAAAGTATTGGGATTTTAAAGGGATCGGAACCTATTTCTGTGCTGCCTGTGGCCGAAAGTTGTTCCGGTCGGATGCCAAGTTTTCCAGCGAATGTGGCTGGCCCAGTTTCTTTGAGCAGGCCGATCCGCAAAGCATAGTTTTTGAAGAGGACAATAGCCATGGAATGCACCGTACCGAAGCATTGTGCGGACGATGCGGGGGTCATCTGGGTCATCTTTTTGACGACGGACCTTTGCCGACTCACAAGAGGTATTGCATGAATTCGATTGCCCTGGAATTCGTTCCGGATGAATGGGTTGCTGAACCGATCCCGGCAAAGCTTGATACCATTACCCTGGGTGGCGGTTGTTTTTGGTGTACAGAGGAGATTTACAGAAACCTCAAGGGGGTGACCAGTGTGGTCTCGGGCTACTCCGGAGGTGAAGTGGCCCATCCAACCTATCGGGAGGTTTGTACCGGTGAGACGGGCCATGCAGAAGTCGTGCAAGTGGTGTATGATCCCGGAAAGATTGGGTTGGAGGAGATCCTGAGGGTCTTCTTTACGGTTCATGATCCCACGACGCTCAACAGACAAGGGGCCGATGTGGGTACGCAATACCGGTCGGTTGTCTTCTATCACCACGATCAGCAAAGAAAAATGGCAAAGGAGGTGATTGCTGCGTTAGACCAGTCGGAGATTTTTAACCGGCCCATTGTAACCCAGGTAGTTCCCTTTTCTTCCTTTTACAAAGCCGAGGATTATCATCAGGCTTACTATCAACTCCACAAGAATGAGCCCTATTGCCGCATGGTGATTGAACCCAAAGTTGACAAGTTCAGAAAAATTTTCAAGGAGCTTGCCCGATAGAATTTCTGCGGTTTTCATCTCCGGTAACGGTAAGTTGTCGAATTTTATGTTTGATGACAGGCAGAATTTTGTATCAAAAATGTAATTTTAGAAACGTGATTCTGTCTGATAGTGAAACAACCTCAACTCAAATTACCATGGATGCAAACAATGTGGACATGTTTCTGACAGCGAATGCCAAATTTTTGGAAGAGCACCAGCTGTTGTTTATTCGTGAACGGCTCTTGGCCATGGATGAATCCAGATGGCGGATGCTGCAGTTTATGCAGTTTCAGGATCCGGTGATCATCCTGATCGTCTCCCTCTTGACGGGCCCGCTGGCCATCGATCGGTTCATGATTGGCGATACCGGTCTGGGCGTCATCAAACTGCTCACATGTGGTGGATTGGGCATCTGGGCGTTGATCGACTGGATCATGATCATGGGCATTACCCGCCAGAAAAATACCGAAAAACTGATGATGGCAATCTATTGATGCCCATTTCAAAGAATCGGCTCTATCTCTTTTTGACTTTTGCAACACTGGCCGGCTACCTCTGGCTTGGGTTCCATTACCTCAGGGCCGCTCAGGGTGCAGGAGTGGAAAGTGTCTGCCTGATCCACAGGGTGACCGGTTATCCGTGTCCCGCCTGTGGGACCAGTCGGTCCATCCTGGCGTTGCTGGCGGGAGATTGGATGGGTGCCCTCTTGATCAATCCTTTGGGTATCTTGATGATGGGGGCGATGATCGTTCTTCCCTTTTGGGTTGCACTTGATTTGATCCGGAAAAAAGAGACGCTTTACCGGTTTTATCTTTGGTGTGAAATCCAGCTAAGACGACCCCGTTGTTACCTTCCGTTGTTGCTGTTGCTCATCCTGAACTGGATCTGGAACCTCAAGAAAGGGCTTTAAAAGCTGTGTCCCTTGCAATCATTCCTTCCCCAATAAAAAAATACCCCGGCAGGAAGTCCGCCGGGGTAAAAAGTCTATAAAACCACAACAATTAAATTCTTTCAAAGAGCTCATCCTTGCTTCTTCTCACTTTGGCAAGGTGTTGGTAGCCATCGTCTTCGGCACGATATCCTACGGTCAGTACCACCACTGAGCTTAAACCTTTTGCATCCAATCCAAGGATTTCATCGAACTGATCCGTGCTAAAGCCTTCCATCGGACAGGCGTCCACATCCAGTTCAGCTGCTGCGACCAGACCAAAACCCAGTGCAATATAGGCTTGTTTTGTCAGCCAGTTTCTGATTTCTGCGACGGGACGTTTGAAGGATCCCTTCATCATATCGGCATAACCGCTCAAAGCGGAGGCTTCCATTCCCCTGACGTTGGCCACGATTTCCACGAATTTATCCACATCGGCTTCATTGAAATTCTTCTGAATGGCAAATACCAGCAAATGGGAGGCATCGGTGATCTGGGTCTGACCCCAGGCGGCTTCGCGCAATTTTTGACGGATCGCTTTGTCTTCTACTACCAATACTTTGTAGGCTTGTAGTCCATAGGAAGAGGCGGAGAGGCGGATGGCCTCCAGCAGGTTTTCAAATGTTGCTTCCGAAACGGTTTTGTTCGGATCAAATTTCTTGGTCGCGTAACGCTTGTTGAGTTGAGATATAAGTGACATAATTTCAATGATAAGTTTTATAATGGGGCATACTGCGTTTGCCTCCTTTCAGTTTCACAAATGGCGGGGATTTAACAATTAATTAAGAAGTGACCCAATTGGATCGGGTCTTTTCCCTTCCTTGCAAATGTGGGTGGAGGGCCTCCGCCTGCATGCCATCACAGGGGTTTGGCGATGTTTGATCTTTCGGAGAGCGGTGTAGTTGTTGGAGTGCTTAACCGGATGCCCCTACCATTCAAGCGGACGGGCAATCATCACCCCATTGGCCTTCTTTCTTTGGGTCAGGATCTGAACCATGGGTTCGTCCGATACGACCACCTTGGCCAGGGTGGAGGAGGCATGCAGCAGGTGTACCCGACCCTCCTTGTGCAACAGTATTCCGACATGCAGTACATCGATTCCTGGGATGGAGGTAGTCAGGGTGACAATGTCTCCGTCGTTGATCATCTCCTCCTTGTATTCGAACTGTTCGGTGGGGATGTAGCTGAATTTATGTCCGGACAGCTTCTGCTCGATGGCGCTGATGCGCGCTGTCTCGGCCGGGTTGCCAATGAGCTGGGGATATT
>JAJTBP010000125.1 GCA_021286825.1 Marinilabiliales bacterium
AACTCTTTTTTGGTGACTTTTTGTGACGACAAAAAGTTACAGAAAACAAAAAGCCAATACCAGCCACCCATCGCAAATACAAAGCAGAAATAAAGCATCTGATATTTCGTCGCGCTACCGCTAAACCCCAAATGGGAAGGAACGCCAATGTAACGCTCAATCTATCATCAGTGCCCGCGAAGCGTCAACCAACCCTTCCTTTGAGACAAAAAGCTGTCTGAGCGAAGCCGCCAGGCGGAGCGAGTTCTTTTTGTCAACTCTTTTTTGGTGACTTTTTGTGACGACAAAAAGTTACAGAAAACAAAAAGCCGATACCAGCCACCTATCGCAAATACAAAGCAGAAATAAAGCAACCGATAGATCGCCGCGCTGCGGCTAAACCCGCTGGTTGCTTCGGTTAGGGCACGTACTACAACTCCGCGCCAGCGAAGCCAGCGGGATCATATTCGACCATCCATTCGATGCCATACTTGTCACGGAACATCCCGAAACAAGCCTCACCGGGAGTCTCTGAAATCGGGATTTCAACTGTTCCGCCGGCAGAAAGTCCGTAAAACAACTTTTCCGCCTCTTCCCTGCTCCCGGCAGTGATGGAGATTTTACTCCGGTGCTCGTTTTCATTGGTTTTCCCCATGAATTCCGGAACATCATTGGCCAACAACAGATTGTTTCCGATCGGCAAGGCAATGAGCATGATCCGATCGGCCTCCTTTTCCGATACGGGAAATTCAGGACCCGCAATGTCCTTAAAACGGATCATCTTCGAGAATTTACCGCCAAACACAGATTGGTAAAAGAGGAATGCCGCTTCGGCATTGCCATTGAAGTTGATGTGTGGATTGATTTGTGCCATCTTCATTCATTTAAGCATCCGGAATATTGGGTTCTACCAGTCGTTTCAATTTATCCAACGATTCCTGCCAACCCAGGTAACACATCTCGGTGGGGATCGCCTCCGGAATGCCCTCCTGGGTGGCCAAGAGTTCTGTCCCGCAGAGGACCGTTTTGAACACCAGGGTGGTGAGGATTTGACCGGGAAAGTTGGGGTCGTCGAACCGGTCGGTATATTGGATGCGCTCATTTGGTACGATTTCCAAATACTCTCCGCCAAAGGATTGACTGCTACCGGTGGAAAAATTGGTAAAGGTCATCCGATAACTTCCCCCTACCTGCGGGTCCATCTGGTGTACCTTGCAGACAAATCCATAAGGTGGCAACCATGAGGCCATGGCGTCTGGATCGGTAAATGCCTTGAAGACCTTTTCAACCGGTGCCGCAAAGACCCGGTGCAGTGTTACGCTATTTTTTGCCATGATGCGATTTTTTGTGATGATCAAACATTTTTTAATCGGATGGCCGGACATTCCTATCGTGAACTGTTTGGCGCACGACACAAGCCCGTCCAATCCATTATTTGCGCAGCCATCCCCTAACACGGAGACCAGATGAAATCCCGGATGAAGATCTTTGCGCTCTTTTTACTTTCCCCATAGGGTATCGTTGTTTACAGTTCAAATTTGTCCTTTGGGAAGACGCGGTAAGCTCCTGGTATACCGATTCCCGATCCATTCATCGTTTGGTCAGTTGGTATCGCAGGTGGGTGGTCAGATCGGTGGGGACCGCTTCCAGCAGTTGCAGGTCGTACAGATCCCGGTCGATCCCCTCGAACAACCGGATGCCGCGACCCAGGAAGACGGGGGATATGTGGAGGTAGAACTCGTCGATCAGTCCGGCCCGGAGAAACTGTTGGATGACATTTGCTCCACCCTGGATCCGGATGTCTTTCTCCCCGGCCGATTGTCGGGCCTTTTCCAAAGCACTTTCGATGCCGTCGGTGATGAAATGGAAAGTGGTGCCTCCCTTTTGTACCAGGGGATCGCGCTGTTCGTGTGTCAACACATAGACATCGGCAGCAAAGAGATCTTCCGGCCAACCGGCCATCCCCTCTTCGAACATCCGTTTGCCCATGATGTAGGCGCCGGTCCGGGCAATGACCTCCTCAATACGTTTGCTGTCGGGCCCATATTCTGCGCCTCCCTCCATCTGAAGGTGCCGCCAAAAGGCTTTTTGCCGGAACATCCATTGATGAATCAGTCCCGAAACTCCTCCCATCGGGTTGTGGGGTCCCCTGTCCTCCCCGGCAAAAAAGCCGTCCAAGGAGATGCCGCTGTCGAAGATGATCTTACCCATTTTGCTTGCTGATAAATGATGATGGCCGGCATCCCAAAAAGTGGCTCCTTTGGTGAAGAACCTTACCCGTTCGGGATTGCTTACCTGCTATCTATACGGATGAACAAGGAAGATGTGAACACGAAAGTTGCATCCATCTGGCATTGGATCATGGCCTGGATACGACCCGATGGCCAGGCTAATCGCAGCATCAAAGTTCGGGAGAGCTCAACCATGCTTATTAATCACTGAATGTCATCCCATTACACACAGCACACGACCACAATTCCGTAAAATCCCGCCTGCTGTTTGATAAGATCACCTGTCTTCCAGGGAGGATCCAACCCCTTGCGCACCATCCCCTGTCAGCTGAGACCGGAGCAGTTTTTTCGGGTACGGATGGCAAATCCGCGCCAGCGAGGGGGAATTTCACTTATTGCCATGCGCATTCCTGGAAGGTCGGTTGTTTCATTTCAAATGTACTGCCTATTTGATTTCGATGTCGCAACCTCCGGATACTGTCACACCCAGGTGGGAATGCCAATCAGCCCATTGCCCAGAAAATAGAGGGTAAACAAGAGGTTGAGCAAGGATGTTAGGAAAAAGTAGCCATAAAAGAATCCATTCATCCCCGCTTTTCTGTTGCGGATCAGCGTGAAGAACGACCAGACCGAGGCCAGGGCAAACCCCACCCCCAGCAACAACAGCAAGATGGACCAGACATTGGCCGTTCCAAAGAGTTGAAACCAATCGTAACGGGTACCGCTGTGGGTCACGATGATCGCATAGACCAGCCAGAAACAGAATTCAGGCAACATCGTCCACAGACCCATTTTCAGGAAGATCATGTTCTTCCGATTGCGAATCAGATGACTCAAAAGCCAAAGGAATCCCAGGATGGGCAGGGCGAAAAGCTGGATCAGGAAAGCATAGAAAAGGGTCAGCAGACCGATGGCTGTAACAGGGGATATCTTCTTGAAAAAATCGTGGGTGACCATTAGGGTTCCCTCCAACGGATCATCGACGAAAACCATCCCGATCCGGTTGGTGCCGGCATTCCGGAATTGACGGTGGTCGGCCGCCACATATTTCAGGGTCGAATGGCCGCGAAGTGGATATTTGGAATAGAGCGTGTCATTTTTGACCCAAACCCTCTGGATGTTTTTGATACGCTCATGAAATCGGATCAGATCGATCTTCGGCTCAACATTGGTGTAATAACCGGAAGGATCGAAAGTAATCTCCGTCGGGAGGGTGTCTTGCTTTTCCTTGGCTGGATTCAGTCCGGTCGTCTGGAAACGCAGGATTAGACCGGCGATCCGGTTGGCCACCTCCTCTGATCCATCGTTGATCATCACCGCGTAGCCTACCTGATGTTCCGGCAGGTAGCCCATCAGGGCATTGCCACCCGGCAGACTACCGCCGAACCCATGGTAGTCAAATCCACGAAAACTGGTGGCATAGTCGGACAAACCGCACCCCTTGAAAAACGCCAGGCCTGAGAGCTGCCCCATACTTTCAGATCTTTCCATCCGGCTGATGGAGCTATCCGACAGCAGTCGGACTCCCTGCACCGTTCCCCTTTGCAGAAAAAGCCGGACAATCCGGGCAAAGTCTTTCGGCGAGGAATGGATGGCCGCCGCAGGACGGTACAACATGTGAAAATAGTTCAACCGGACTCCATTTTCGTACAAGGTGGCTCCCTTCTTTTTGTATTCCGCTGTCTCGACGAAGGCGGTACTCTCCATGCCCAAGGGTCGGAAGAAGGTACTTTCCATGTAATCTTCGAAGCGCATGCCTGTGACTTTCTCAACGATGTAGGCGGCTACGGCAGTCCCCACATTGCTTTCGTTGATCCGCGTACCCGGTATGTGGCTGGATTTTCTTGACTTGGGATAGAAATCGAGGGCCTCCCGAAGGCTTGCCGTTTGGGGGTCGTCGAACCCTAACTCGGCCATGTGCCAGTAGCTCCATCCCGAGGTATGCTCCAGCAGGTGTTCGACTCTCACCGGATGGGTTTTTTCCCAAGGGTTGTCAAATCGGATTTCGGGAATGAGGTCACTGATTTTATCCTTTAGCGACAGTTTGCCCTCCTCCTGCAGCTTGAGCAGGGCAAGCGAGACCATCGTCTTCGAGAGGGAACCCAGTCGGAAGAGTGTGTTTTCGTCGGCCAACCGACCCGATTCGCGGTCTGCCATACCCATGCCACCCATCCAGAGGGTCGAATCGCCCGAGAGGATCACGATGCCGGCCCCCGCTGCATTTGATTCCTTCATTACCTGCCCAATCGAATCCTTCAAACTAGTCAGGGTCGGAATGGACCATGATTTCCCGTTTTCCTGGGCCTGGACTCCCAGCGACAGGATCCACAAAAGGCAGATCCCGGCAATGCTTTTGAACATGCGTTCCCTTTTTAATTGGTTTAGTTTTCGCCTACGGCGGATCGCTACCGGAAACTACTACAGCAAACCACCAGGCTGCACCTTTCGACCGATCCACTCAAAGCCTACCGTAAGTTAGACGCAGATTTTCAGCAAGATTACAAAACGCTATGTTAAATAAAAAGCAAACAAGACACTTTCATGCACTTCAAGATGGATCTTGTGCTAAAACGGACGATGAAACAGGAGGAAAGGAACATGAATAGCAATGGAAAAGGATACGGGAACGGACTGGTTACCGGATTTAGTATAGCAGGCGAATCTTCCGATTGTGGTCCTGCTCCTGCGGATAGTCGATGAAATTACTTTCCCTGAAACCCGTAAGAAACACCTCAACCATGCATTTTTGAAGGCTTCATCCCTGATATGGGGAACAAATAAAACCGAAAAATACAATTTTGTTGAAAGCGTACACAATACAGCTTGTTAAATAGAAGCTCATGATGGGTTGAAGACCGATAGCAATAGAATTTTCATCGTGAAAGATGCTGCATTTTCGAATTTCCAGGATCTTTTGTTTCTGTTAAGAGATTAATTTTATCAATTCAATATCATGTATATAGCTTTCCATCATCTAAAAAATTACGAACAAATCAAAACGAATCAGTTTTGAAGCGATTGAATACTTGCCACACCAAGGTTCTCTTTAAAATATATTTCCACATGGTTTACATTTACAAATAATTTAGACATATTTAGGTTGACAAAACGCATTATTTATATATATTTGTCAACTCAAATACACATTAATCATGGAAAGCAATTTTGCCAACAGACTTATTACAGCCCGAAAAATGGCTGGATTGTCGCTACAAAACTTAGCCGACAGGTTGGGCAATGTAGTATCCAAACAATCGCTGAACAAGTATGAGCAGGGCAAAATGAAACCTGACAGCGATTTACTCATTTCACTATCGAGTATCTTGAATGTACCAGTTGATTTCTTTTTTTCCGAACCATCGGTAGCTGTTGATTTAACCAATGTTGATTTTAGGAAATACAGTTCAAAACTGTCAAAAACCGAGCTAGAAGCTGTTGAAGAAAAGGCAAAAGAAGCTTTTGAGCGTTATTTTGAGCTTGAAAACATTCTGAATTTGAAAGAACCTGCTTCGTACTTTGACTATCCTCTCATTGTTTCGAATGCCAAAGAGGCTGAAGAAGCAGCCAAAGCATTGAGAAATGAATGGAACTTAGGTTATGACCCAATTCCAGATGTTGTCGATATGCTGGAAGACAAAGGTTATAAAGTTGTTGAAATTGAAGCCCCGGATTCATTTGATGGATTAAAGGCAAATGCTGGCAATCAACGGGTTGTTGTTTTACGAAAAACGTTAAAAGATGATGATCTTGTAAGAAAACGATTTACGGCGCTGCACGAATTGGCTCACCATTCCCTTACTTTTCCGGAAGGAACAGAACCGAAAGTTGAAGAAAAGCTTTGTCATTCTTTTGCCTGTGCTTTGTTGTATCCAGAAGATATGGCACGAAAAGATTTACACAAAGAACGCTTCCATTTCTACCAAAATGAGTTGATCTTTATTAAAGAGCGTTGGGGTATTTCATTTCCTGCCATATTTTCCAGGGCCTTGCAATTGGGAATAATTAACGACTACGTTTATAAGCAGTTACATTTGGTTTACAGAAAGCGAAAATTGCATGAAACAGGAAAAGAACCCGGCAGGTATTTGAGCAAGGAAAAACCCATACGTTTTGAACGTTTAATTTATTTAGCACTTGGCAAAGAGCTTATTTCAGTGAATGAGGCAGCTTATTTCACCGGCACTTCTGTATGGCGATTCAGAGAACAAATGCAACCAATGGTATGAAGTTGATCATAACCGATACAAACGTTTTTTTCGACCTCATCTGCATTGGGGCTTTGCCTGAATTTTTTGCCCTGGACTACGACATCAGCACAACTGATTTTGTGGTAAAGGAAATATTGGAATCGAACCAAATAGAACAAATTGAATCCTTTAGAAGAGCCAAAAAACTGAGTGTTTTTAGTTTCACGGAAGATGAAATTGAAGAAATACGCAATTTCGGGACCAAAAGGTTTTTCAAAGGAATAACAGACAAAACTGTTCTTTGGAAATCGCATCAATTAAAATGTCCTTTGCTTACAGGCGACAAAAAACTGCGAAATGAAGCCATTGATTTGAAAATTGAGGTCCATGGAAGTATTTGGGTGATAATAAAACTTATTGAAAGAAGCATTGTAAGCAGTTCAAAAGGAGTTGAATTATTGGAAAAGCTGAAGCTATTCAATGACAGTTTGCCACACGATGAAATTGACAAACTGATCAAAAAGTACAAATAAAAAAGTGTTACCCAAAGAAGCTGCACGTTAGACCAATACCGAAAGTGACATGGCTTTTGCGGTGGCAATGGCAAGGATTTCTGATTTAGCCCGTGATACAGATATTCTCTGTCTGGCTAACAGGTTGAAAGGATATAAATTTCTCGACTCCAGCTGTTTGAACGCCCAGGGTTCACTGGAGACAGACTTGATTAGATTGACATTCGGTACCTGAAATTTCGTCAAGGATAGATGTGAGACCACCGCTGCATGAAAAATATTGATTTAGAACTTACAGGTGAGTCTAATATTTTAAAAAAAGAAGCATTGTTGAAGTAGCAGATGCTTCACTATAAAATCCCCGAGAACAATGCAATCAATCTGGCTGAGGGAACAAAGATCAATTGTGCTAACAGAGTCCCGACAATCCTTGCCAAAACCATGTAGACAATGTATCGACGAAAAACTGATTCCTTGCATCTCCCCAATACCACTTCGTCAGTCATTACCGATAGGTAGGGGTCAATGAATACAAACATCAAGATCGTGGCAAAACCATTAATTACCGATGATAGAGTACTTGAAGTTGTCCGCAGATCGGGATTGAGATAACCAGCATACAAAGCAGAAATCACACCTACCGTAAGGATGGCCACCGCTA
Organism: Marinilabiliales bacterium; assembly: GCA_021286825.1. Classification (GTDB taxonomy): domain Bacteria; phylum Bacteroidota; class Bacteroidia; order Bacteroidales; family Prolixibacteraceae; genus CAINVV01. The sequence continues at coordinate 7,571 of JAJTBP010000125.1, forward strand.
CGACATTCATCAGAAATACTTTCCATGGGAAATCCGCCTTAAAATCAAGTTGTGTGATGTTCCGCTTATCGGGAACAACAAAGCTATCCTTGAGGTAAGCTATTCCCCCCTTAGAAAAACCATGGAGCACAATCTTCGGAACCGATTTATAAACACAGAATTGGGTAACTGTCGCCGCCAAAATCCGCTGAAAATGGTGGCAAGGGTACAGGAAAAGATGATAAGCCTAAAATCTGTCAAATTGCTATCGAGCCCGGATTTAATATTCTTCTCAATCGAACTTGCCAGCAATGGCGCTTGAAATCCATTGGCTGTGCGGGAAATCAGAACGAGTATATTAAAAAGGGCAAATGAGATGGCAATACGACCTGTTCTGATCCCAACGATCCTTACCGAATAAGACAACGTAGTAATCAGGTTAATCAGAAAAGTCAGCAGAATTACCAAAAAGATCTGGGTACTCATAGTTTGACGCGCGTTTTTATGGTATTTAGGTCATGTGGTTATGAGCAGAAGTACTCAACAAACATCAAGTGAAAAAACTTGATGAAAGCATGGCTCAGCGTGTGAGGCTTCATCCTTTTTCTGAAAAAACCATTGCACCCAAATTTCTGCGGCATTGCCCCATCAGGAAAAGCCGGCGAGGTAAAGGATTTTTCATATCAATTCATTCACTACAAAGTTGTTTTAAAAGGAAACTACTGTAAAGCTAAGAAAATGTCGTTCACAAATGCCGAGTTAATTCTTCGTTAATTTCAGAATTATCGGATAGTTTTCTTTTGGAATTCGACTCCCAACAAATTGATTCTGGAATCATTTTGAGCTGCTCTTCTTATTTCTTAAAGTCTGTCCAATAAAAAATCAAACCAATTGCCAACACTAAAAGTACCAATAGCGAAAATCCTATATTAACCAGCAGATTATAGATCACCGCGTAGGAAAACGCTTCTGAATGGGTCTCATTCTGCTTATAATATGCTATCATATTCTTCCAGCTTGCCGCATAAGATGGACTAACGCAATTCGCTCTTCGCATCAATGAGTCTTCAAAATTATACAACATATATGGAAATCCCTCTTTCTTCAAATGTTGTTCCAACGGCTTGTAAAAAACAAAACCCGTAAATACATCTTCATACCTCAACTTATCAGATGAATTGCCAACGAAACCATCAAATTGATCTGCTCCAAATGGACTGTTCGCGAAGTTAAATCCAACATTTGGATTTCCGCAAAGTGAAAAGGCCATGTCCCATTTGCCACTTTGTATTGGAGTTAAGATAAAACCATATCGCAACGATACGGTATTCAACATGACGTTGCAAACTTTGTCGGGAAGCGAATCCATTAAAAACGCAGTTGTATTGGATTGGTTAAAGAAATGGTTTGCTTTTTTGCCATTACGATCTTTGATTAAGCCATATCCATGTCGAAAATTCATAATAACCAACCCTTTCGTTCTTCGCTCGTTTCTTAGAATTTTACTTCGGTAAGTATCGATAACATGGGTGGCCATAACTTTATCGCGCAGACTACCTTGTTCCTGTCTATTGTAGGATGTAGAGGTCATTATTTCCCACTTCACCGGGATATCCGTAAAGTACCAGTTGATTTTCAAACTGTCTACCAGATTTATATTCAATTGATTAGCCAGCTTTAACAGATCAAATAAGTTTTTATTGATCCACAATGGCCAAATGGAATTGCTATTTCTTTGCAGAAATGCAGTCGCCTTGTTCAATGAATCCTCATTGAGAAAAACTGTTTTGAGATAAGTATCTAACGTTCCCTGAGAGCTTATTGAACCACACTCTGTATAAACATTCCCGATTTTATCGACAAAGCGCTTGTCCCTGATTATGCTTGAAATAAACTCATACTGCGTGTATTCAGGATGCAACCGTTCGCTTAGGACCACCAAATCGTATTTTTCAAACAAATTAAAAATATAATCAACAGGATCCTGAGCATGAGTATCAATAAAATCTGCAAATCTCTTCGTTTCGCTATTTACCGGATATTTAGGCAAAAAAGAGGTTCGAAATTGCTGAAAGTTAGTCAAAGGATAAACCCCAATAGAGATGGTTAAGATCAGTACAATGGTTAAGGAAGTCATGGAAACCGATCGAATGGACTGATTGGTTGTCCGAAATTGAATCAATTTTGTACCCGAAAGTAAATCCCACCAGGCCCTCTTCGAAAACAAATAATATGCAGCTGTAATCAACAATAAAACAAAGATATAGGCAACTGCAAATATTAAATGAAATGAATCACCACTAAACAAATAAACAGGTATTAGCACAAAAATAACTGATTTGAACA
>JAJTBP010000126.1 GCA_021286825.1 Marinilabiliales bacterium
AGGGCATTATCCGGCGATTATTGCAGGCGATGATGGACGAATCCATGTTTGTTATACCCATCAGGAAGAGAATGGAGGCAACCGGGAAGAACGAAAAAACATCGTACACGCCTCCTTTACAGAAGAATGGATCAAGCAGTAGCACCTATAAATCAACTCTTTGCTTTACAGGATAGGGGAATGGTATATCCCAAATCAGTGAAAAATTCCAAGGAGGTATCCCTTGGGGATGGGGTGAGAATCCCAATATATTGGTGATATATATCAATAAATTCTTATTTTTGTGTCAAAATTTCAGCCAATTTATGTCACCAAATCAGGATCCGGCACATTGCGGTCATTGCTCTGAATGTACCTATGATTGCTGTTTCAGTAGTCGGGATTGTGGCAATAACCAACTGTTTGGCTTGCTATCCCCCGAGGAATTGCATTCCTTGATGGACAACAAAAGACAGATTCGTTTTCGCTCCGGAGAGACCATTCTGAAACAAAACACCCCACTTACCCATCTTGTCTGCATAAAGAACGGGATGGCCAAAGTTGTGTCGGAAGGAGCCAAAGGAAAGAACCTGATCTTGGAAATCATCAAATCGAATAACGTTTTCACGGTAGGAGGTTCGATTCAGAATGACTTCAGGCATTTCACCGTGGCCGCAGTGACCGATGTGGATTGTTGCTTCATCGATACCAATCGTTTGTACAACCTGCTTACCCGGAACAACACCTTTTCCATTGCCTTGCTAAATTATACAAACGAACAGCACCTGAAGATGATGAATACCCTCATCAACCTGACCAACAAGTATATGCCCGGGAGGGTGGCCGACACCTTGCTCTACTTGAAGAATGTTGTCTTTGAAAGCAATCCGTTCAACTTCATTTTATCCAAACAAGAATTAGCAGAAATGTCGGGTATGACCAAGGAGAGTTTTATCCGCAGTCTGAAAGAGTTTGAAGATTCAGGTCTGATCCGTCACAACCGGAATGCTGTCGAGATCCTGAAGGAAAACGAATTAATGGAAGTGAGCAGAAACGGATAGTCTACTGTCAGGAGAAGCCTCCAACCAATACTTGCTATCTCAACGCATGTCAAATCTCTGATACCCAAATGAAGAATGATTGGATTGGATCCATTCGGCCGTGAATGCACCCATTGGATCCATTCAGTTGATATCTGATTTGGGGATGAAAAGATAGCGAAGGAGAAACAGAAATCTTGCCAATGGACTATTTCCTACACCGAACCAATAAGCAGGCGTCACAGCCTACGATCAGTCATGGTCATTAAAATGGTTTCAAATGAGGATGCCGATCAGAATTTGTCTCCATTGCCAACATCATCATACGTCCAGGAACTCATCAGATAGATAGGGATCGGTAAGTCAAAGTGGCTCTTCTATCCATGGTCAATTCGACACCTGCAAACCTCGGGAATCAAGGGCTTTGGACCCTTCGAAACGTTAACTTGTACAAGGAAGGAGTGAAAATTTGCTCTGTTTATAACCAATCCAAATACTCGTAAATGCCACAATTTGGAAACAGAAAAAATAGACCCAAATGCTATTGACTCAAATTGAATGAGACTTTGATTTTCCTGACAAAGGTCATCTTTCAATCTAAGAAGGTGAATAGTTATAGATGTATAACCCTGCATTTGTTCCTTCACATTTATCTGTAATTCAAAGGGAAATGAAATCTCACTTTTGTCCACACAAATTTTCTGAAATCCGAATCACAAATTTGCCAATATTTATAAAGTGTTGAATATGTCAACACTAAAATATTGTTTAATTGATATATGTCAATTTGAATTCAGATTTATATCTGCTATTTCACGCGTCTTTGCCAATTTATATCTGCTTATCTATCAATTTCAATCTGTTTGGTTTTGATTTTAACAATTTTTAAATTTACGATTGTCTTTTGGACTAAATGATTCATTAATTGGAAAATAGGGTTTTATTCAAAAACAAATCAAAATCTATGAAACTTCAAAAATTCTTCAAACTTGCGATTTTTGCCTGTGCGCTTACCGTATTTGGTGCAGCATGTGTCAAAGAAGGCCCTCCCGGGCAGGACGGTGCCAACGGGGCTACCGGCGCAGCAGGTGCAAATGGTAAAGATGCAAACGAGACTTGTAAAATGTGTCACACACCAGCAAATGTCGACTTGATCGCAGTGCAGTTTCAATATTCAAAACATGAATATGGTGAAACAGCATTGGAAGAAAGCGGCAATGCCGGTTGTAGTCCTTGCCACACACAAGGTGGTTTTCAGGATGTTGTGAAGAGAAATGTACCGGCTACATTTACTCTGAACACCACAACAGGCAAGTATGCAAACGATTACAACTGTAACGCTGCCATTGCCTATGGTGAACTGTTGTGCAGAACTTGCCACAGCTCCATCCACGAAACCTATACATCTACTGACCTTCCAAAGCTGACCACCACAGCACCAGTTGCCCTGACATTCCTTGGCGGTAAAAAATCTGTCAACCTGACTCAGGACAACGGAAGCAGCAACCTGTGTATCAAATGCCACCAGCCAAGACCATTCTCGTTCAACAACACAAAGAATGCTGCCTATACTGGTGATGTTCTGGATTACGCCACACTGGCTTCCAAACCCACAGACGTATTCTTCGACGGAACTTCAGCAGCAACCATTGCGCAAGCCAAGATCGTTCCCGGTTATCGTACACACACACACTACGGTACTGTCGGTGCCATCGTTTCTGGTACTTGTGGTATTGAATTTACAGGCACAATGGGTTATGCCCAGGCTGCTCACGTAACGAAAGCCGCTTGTTCTGATTGCCACATGGCTGCCATGAATGGCGGTTCAGGTGGTCACAGTTTCAATGCAAAAGGCAATTTCAATGGTTGCAATGTTTCCGGATGTCACACCGGTGTCAATGCCTCCAGCGCAAAATACTGGACCAACCCGAGAACAGCCATTCAGACCCTCTTGAACCAACTTGCTGCCAAATTGAAATACAATGGTGTTGAATTCCTGAACAGGAACACAGACAGCAGCAGCAACCTGTGGTACGGATTGACCGCAAACAACTATGACGGTTATCTGAATGTTTACGATCCAGCTACTAACCCGAATGGTCCGACCATGAACCCGGCAGTATTCCAGAACCCAAGCCCAGCTGCTTCCTGGACTGCCGACCAAAAAGCATATAACCTTACATTGCCGGTCATGAAGATGACGAATGCCCAATTTGGTGCCATCATCAACTTCCAGCTGTGTCTGCGTGAGTATAGTTTGGGTATTCACAACCTTGACTACTCCAAAGCTTTGTTGACCAACTCTCTTGCCATCATTCCTTAATCAGGATATCATCTTCGGTATAAAAAAGGCTTCGCACAGAAGTCTTTTTTATACTGAAATCAAAAGACATATGATGAGACGGACTCATTTTCTTGACCATCGACTGAAAGCAGAACAATCAATGAAAACCACGTCCACACATTCATTTACAAAGCTATTTCGCATGAAAAAATCCACAGTATATTTTCTTGTTGTCGTGTTAGGGCTGGTTCTCAATGCATGCTCCTACGATTTCATTGTGAAGGAAGAAGTCAAACCCGTCGATCCCACGGTAGATGTATTGTTCGCTACCCAGATCGCCCCGATCTTCACAAACGGATGTGTCTCCTGTCACAAGCCTGGCGGACAGACTCCGGATCTTAGTGCAGCCAACGCATACAACAGCCTGAAGAACGCGAATCTCTTCGACACCGCATCACCCTCTGCCAGTTTGATTTACACGTTCCCGAATCCGGACAATGCTGGAAAACATAGCTGGAAGAAGTACTCTGCTGCCGAAGCTCAATTGGTATTGACCTGGATACAACAAGGCGCAAAAAACAATTAATCAGGAAACTACAGAATTCACAAAATGAAAAAGAAGCTAATATTCCTCGTTTTAAGTCTTTTGCCTTTTACGTATCAAATTGCACAAGGCCAAACAGACTCAACTGAGACAAAGGAAGTAGTCGTAAATAAACCTGTTCGGTTTGTATGGGAAAGCGGATACCTTATCGATCAGCAGACCTCCAAGATTGCGCCTGTTCATACGCTTGAATCAGTCATTCAGCACAAGTTCGGCGCCATGAACAATGGTTTCAAGGATTTATTTGGAATCATGGCTCCGGGAGCGAATGTAAGAATCGGGATTGACTTCGTGATCGCCAAAAACGTACAGATTGGTTACGGATTGCAAAAGAAGAACATGTACAGCGATTTTAATCTCAAATGGACTCCTTTTGAGCAAATGAATCATGGCATGCCCGTTGCGATCTCCTTTTATGGGAACATGGCCATCGATGGCCGGGAAACTTCCCTATGGAAGGCTGATCACTACTATCATTCTTCCGATCCATACCCTTACAGCACGTATGACTACAAGTTTCAGAACAGACTTTCCTACTTTGCCATGGTCAGCGTTTCCAGAAAGTTTACGGATTTCCTGACCCTTCAAGGTGCTGCAAGTTTTTCTCATTTCAACACCGTTCCATGGCACCAGGATCATGACAAGTTCGGTTTGCATGCCGGTGGTAGAATCAAAGTCACACCTCAGGGATCGTTGATCTTCAATCTTGATTTCCCGCTTCAGATAGCCAAACTATCCGAACAGGCAGACTTTACCATTCATCCTGAACCGATCGGTTCTTTTGGATACGAAGTATCTACAAGTACCCACGCATTCCAGATTTATGTCGGCAGCAACGACACCCTGTTGCCTCAGGATATGATGCTGAACAACGTTCGCAAGCTGGAGTGGAACAATTTCTGCGTCGGATTTACCATCACCCGTCTGTGGGGATTCTAATCCGAACACCTGATTAGCCTGTTCCATACATTGGTAATGATCAGATAGCAATATTCCAAAAGAAGCCACTACCGGAAGGATGTGGCTTCTTCCTTTTCCTTAAACCGCCAGAATTCCTGAATTAATAACGATCGTTCAACTAAAATTATCGCAATATGAAGTACGCAGATAAGCTGATCAGTGGTTTCTTGCTGATTCTACTCGTCGCAGGTGCAAACCTCCTGAAAGGCGAGGAGAAAAGTGTGGTGACCAAAACCGATAATCAGCGGGCCAATGACCATTGCTTAAAATGCCATGCTCACAACCATTTCATTTATGAGAATACCGTAGCCAAAAAGCAGGTAAAACACAAAATGGAACCTGGACTGAGGATCGATACCGTCTTGTTTTACCAATCCAACCACAAAAACTTCAAATGCACGGATTGTCATTCCGAAGACTTCGGCAAGTGGCCGCATTCGGCAGAAGTACGCATGGAAACACCGATGCTTTGCTTGGATTGTCATGGAGGAGATGAAAAATATGCGAAATTCCAATTCGAAAAAATCGAAGCCGAATTTGCCCAAAGTACACATGCCACGCGTCATGGCGATTCCTTCAGCTGTTGGACCTGCCACGAGCCGCACACCTATAAGATCAGTGCAAGAAACGATTCCGTCATCAACAAAATTATTGCCTACGACAACAACATCTGTTTGAGCTGTCACAACAACGTCAACAAGTTTGAGTTGATCAGTGACAATGCCAAACCAAACATCATCGCTAAACATGACTGGCTTCCCAATCAGGCAAGACATTTCCAGAATGTTCGCTGCATTGAGTGCCATGCCCACAAGAAGGATTCCCTCCTGGTGGCGCACAACATCATGCCAAAGGAGAAAGCCGTCAAATTGTGTCAGGAGTGCCATTCAAAAAATTCCATCCTGATGAATTCGCTCTACCAGTACCAATTGAAATCCAAAGCGACTGGACTAGGTTTTGATAACGAAAAAATGCTGGACAACAGCTATGTTATCGGAGCCAACAGAAACATCTATCTCAACAGAATCAGTATTGCCATCTTCCTATTGACCCTGATTGGAATCGCAGTACATACCCTTCTGAGAATTATCTTTAAAAAACATTGACATGGAAAACAACAAACTCTATTTATATCCGGCCTTGATCCGTATATGGCATTTTCTCAATGCCATATTGATCCTAACTTTGATCATCAGCGGACTGAGCATGCAATATTCTGATCCATTAAAGCCTTTTATTCAGTTCGATGTGGCGGTATCGCTTCACAACATTGCTGGATTGATCTTGGTAGTCAATTATATGCTTTTCATCATGGGCAACACCATCACCAAGAATGGCAAGCATTACCGAATCCAACTCAAAGGATTGCAGGATCGTCTGTTAAGGCAGTTCAGGTATTATACCTTTGGCGTTTTCAAACATGAGAATGCCCCATTCCCTGTAACCAAGAAGATGAAATTCAATCCCATCCAGCAGTTGACCTATTTTATGACGATGTACGTGATGATGCCCCTGCTTTTCATAACGGGTCTGCCCATGTTGTTTTCAGGTGCTTTCATCCGTCAACTCCTTGGGAATGGAGCCTTTTTCGTAACAGACATCCTCCACATCACCGTGGGATTTTTCCTTTCGCTGTTCCTCGTCATTCACCTCTATTTTTGTACCTTCGGAGCTAAACCGTACAGCAATTTCAAGTCCATTGTAACCGGCTATCACGAAGGACACCACTGATCTGAACCCAACGGTCGGACCAATCGTTTTCCTTCAAGACACGGATTGCATGGGATATAGGCTGCGGTAAATGAGCAAAAGACCAAACTTCTGAACATGGGAAAAAACGGCGATTCAGAGAATGCCATGACGTCAAATTCAGCCAAAAAGTATGTCATGGTCATCGATCTGGCGAAATGCAAAAATGCCAGAAAGTGTGTCGAAAAGTGCCGACAGGCACATCATTTGCCCACCCATCACGAGCTGCTCAAAGTTTATCTGATGCAGGAGGCTGAAGAGGGAACTCCCTATTGGATGCCAAAACCCTGTTTCCAGTGTGACGATCCGGCATGCGTGGAGGCTTGTCCACATGGCGCTTCTTTCAAAACAGATCAGGGGATTGTCAAGATAGACTATGACAAGTGCAAAGGATGTAAACTCTGTCAGAAGGCTTGTCCGTTCTCCTCTCGACACATGTTGAACTTACCCTTCAACGGAGACTCCAACCATCCGGAACACCCAATTGCAGAAAAAACGGCCAGAATGATCAAGTGCGACTTTTGCATGGACAGCGTCGTCAAGGGAAATCTGCCCGAATGTGTCATGGCTTGCCCATCCGGCGTCATTTACTTCGGCAACAAACAGGAGGACCTTGTCGACAATGGCAGGGAAAAACTTGGTTTCCAGCAGATGATTCGGGAAAGGTCCGGTTACCGATATGGTGAGGATACAGGCGCCTCTCCGAATGTCTATTATCTACCTCCGGAAGCATGAAAAAGTAGAACGATTCCAAGGAATATAGAGAGGAAAATCATCTCTTTTCACTATCTGAAATGCTATATTTGCATATTATAGAACCAGTTTCCAATCATTATTTAAATTATCTCACTATGAAAAAGTTTTTATTTGCAGCGTTGACTTTAGTTTTCGCCATGAGTTTGTTCTCATTTGTTGCCGCTGAGAAAAAAGCCTGGGATGTTCCGGCCAAATACAAAGCCATGAAGGCTGTTAAGAAAGGTGACAAAGAGAGCATAGCATTGGGTAAAACACTCTACACAAAGTATTGCAAGTCTTGCCATGGAATGGGCAAAGGCGATGGACCAAAAGCTTCCTCCATGAAAACAGCCATGGACGATTTTACTGCTCCTGCATTCAAATCCATTCCCGATGGAAGCAAATACTTTATGTCTTTCGTTGGCCGTGACGAAATGCCAAATTTCGAGAAGAAAATTGCCGACGAAGAAGAAAGATGGGCCATCGTCAATTTCATGAATACCTTGTAGAAAATTCTGCAACCATAAAAAAGGCCGATCCTCATTTGTGGATCGGCCTTTTTTATTGATAAATTCCAATGAAATAAACCATGACAGAACGCATTTTTTTCTCTTATTCGAATAAAAAATCTCAATTAGATAGTATATTTGAATCGAATTATGTCGATTTTTTAATACAAATCTTTAACTGATTGATTATGAAAAAGTTTTTATTTGCAGCTTTTACGATTGCAACTGCATTCATTCTCTTCTCATTTGTTGCTGCAGACAAAAAGCCTGCCTGGAACATCCCGGCAAAGTACACTGCAATGAAAATTAGCAAAAAAGGAGACAAGGAAAGTATTGCATTGGGAAAGACACTTTATGTGAAACATTGCAAATCTTGCCACGGTGGTGGTAAGGGTGATGGAGCCAAAGCTGCTTCCCTGAAAACTGAGATGGATGACCTCACCACAGCTGCTTTCAAAGCATTGCCTGATGGTAACAAATACTACATGGCTTTTGTAGGACGTGGTGATATGCCAAATTTTGAGAAGAAAATTACAGACGAAGAGGAAAGATGGGCTATCATCAATTACCTGAATTCTCTCTGATTTATTCCAATGTCAATAAAAAAAGCAGTTGGTTCGCCAACTGCTTTTTTTTGATCCTGACTTAATTGTGTTTTTGGCAATTGTCCATATACCATGAAATGGAATGTTCCCTGCCTGCTACCAACTCTTCTAGCATCTTCTGATCGTCCCACCTGCTATGATAGCTGCAGCATTGATCTAGTGCCAAAGACAATAGCAACCACTCTCTTACTGCCTTCATGGTCAGATTTTTTATCTCCAGTGTTTTGAGAAGCTTCAAATACTTCGGGCCAATCAGGTCGACATTGGGCTCCTCCCTTTTGATAATCTCCCGGGTAGTAAAAATATGATCTTCTACCTGAACAAATTCATCTTCGTCCAGCGTAACCGTGAAGTTAAATGTTTTTTCAGCCATGATACACCTCCTGAAATTTTGGTTTTGCTATCCTAAGTTAAGGTTAAATTTCGAATATAGCAACGAAAAGATAAAATATTTTAATTATATATAGCCTCCCCCTTTCTTGCTGGATGGAATCCCCATTGTTCTTCCCATCTCAGCATAAACTTTAGACTGAAATATAGGCAAAGACAGGTAAAATTGTGACATCTTGGGCAATTCAACCTCAAATCCAAACCCGGATTGTCAACCTTTATCCTTCAGGAAATGAACGAAAAGGCAGCTTGAGTCTGAGAGGCTTTTGAATCCCGCGTCGGTTAATTTTCCGTAACAAATTGCTTATTATTAAGGTTGAATTTTCTGTTTTATTTAATTAATTCGCTGAATGAAGAGTCAATCACCAGTTTCCGTCCATTCTTCTCTCTCGGGATGGCTTGCAGGCTTTTGCTTCATCTCTTGGGTCACACTTTTGTCAGTGGGCTGTGCTACTCCACATCCGATTGATTCCCCAAAATTCGATACCGATGGAATGGTCTTCACAGGCAATCAAAGGAGCTTTATTTTGGGATTGTATCAACCCACGAACGGAACTGGCAGCTTTCGGGAGTTGTCTGAAACCGGTTACAATCTGCTTAATCTGCCTGCAGATACCCGGTTGCTTGATTCCGCACAAAAATATGGATTGAAGGCCTGGGTGACCACAGGAACGCTTGATACCCTGAAATTGGAAAAATCCTGGAAATCCATCCAGAAGGTAGTCCTTTCGCTGAAAAATCATCCGGCTTTGCTGGCTTGGGAGATTGCCGATGAACCTGCCTATACCTGGAATAGCAGTCAACTACGGATCGTTCCAAAGCTGATGATCGCCACACATGATTCCATTTCCACCCTCGATCCGACACACCTCATCTATCTCAATCATGCCCCGGTCAATTTGGTGCAGACCATGCAACA
>JAJTBP010000127.1 GCA_021286825.1 Marinilabiliales bacterium
AACCCTGTTGTGAGGGTTCATCCATTGATTGACCCTACCTTAAGCATCATTCTTCCAGAGTATCTCCCTCCCGAGAATCTCAAATGAGTAGGGACTTCAAAAAATTTATATCCTTTTCATTTTTTTTTGCGTAATTTGAAATGAAGTAGAAGTTAATCCATCATTGTACATGAAGCATTTTGATCTGGCTGTAATAGGCAGTGGCCCCGGAGGGCTGGCTGCGACCATGCGAGCCGTAGATTTCGGGAAGAATGTTTGCCTCATAGAGGCTGGTCATTTGGGAGGAAACGGAATTTACAATGGACCACTTACCTCCAAAACCATGTGGGAACTTTCAGCAGATTATGCTGTTGCCGCTGCTGTCGACAGAGGTTACAGGGCTTCCGGTTTACAAGTTGACTACAATTTGGTCAAGAAAACAGTTTTACAAGCAGCCAAGACAAAGCAGAATCAGATTCTTTCGCAGATAGAGACCTACTCTGAAGATAACAGACAGAATGGGAGTATCACGCTTAAGCAAGGATTTGCAAGATTTCTGGATAGGAACAGGCTTGAAATCACTTCGGCTAATGAACAGGAAATCATCTATGCAGAATACATCATCATCGCCACTGGTTCTGTTCCCAGGCCACACCCGGATCTACAAATAGATCAAAAGCAAATTGTTGACTCGGACGGAATATTAAACCTGGAGAAATTCCCCGAAAGGATGATGATCATCGGTTCGGGTATCATCGGATGCGAATTTGCCACCATCTTCTCCAATTTTGGTCAGACGGAAGTTCATCTGCTTGACCGGACGCACAGGGTCATCCCTTTTGAAGACGATGATGTCAGTGACTTTGTATCCAGGAATCTTCAAAAAAATGGAGTAATCATTCACCACACAGCCAATCTCCGTACGGTAAGAAAACAGAGTGATTGCCTGGAAATAGTCCTAGATTATGAAGATGGGCATAGCAGTGTTGTGGAGGTAGATATCATTCTTATTTCCATTGGTAGGGATCCCAACACACAGGGACTGTCTCTGGAGAATGCCGGCATCGAGACTACTTCCAAAGGTTATCTCAAAATAAATGAGGAATGTGCCTTATCTGATTTTGGTAAGTGCAACATTTTTGCAGCTGGAGATGTAACCGGGCAAAAAGCATTGTATGGTGTGGCTGAAGAACAAGGCCGATACATCGTTGAAGCCATTTTCGGTAAAACCAATTTTCTGCTGGATTATTCGCATATGCCCACCCTGATGTTTTTTAAACCTGAATTAGCTGCTGTTGGGGCGAATGAAAAAATGCTGCGTGCCAAAGGGATTCCCTATAAGGCTGTGTATTATTCCAATGAATTGGTAAACCGAACCATCGCCATGCGGAATACGCGTGGTTTTGTAAAGATCATGGTCAGCAACGAGGGTACCGACAGAATCCTTGGCATGAGAGCATCTGGTCCACAGGCCTCCGCCTTTATCGTTTCAATTGCTTACTTAATCAATGCAGATATTAGAGTTCAGGAGGTTTTGCAAAGTATTCATCCGCATCCCAGCGTTACCGAAGGGATCCAAGAATGCCTGCGGGTTTTTCACAATCAGTCCATTTTCAAACCCAAGGCATTCCCACACCTAATTCATGTAACAGAATGGAAACCATGAAATTACATCTGTGAACAATCCAATAAGCGGATCATTTTGATTGCCTAAATTTGACTTTTGTCAACTGAACTTTGTTTAAATCTTAATCAAATCTTCATTTGAACTGGCCATTTTGAGGACACTTCTGCGTATCTTCGCGCAAGCAAACACTCAAAAAACCATCCCATGATCCTCTTTTTTCAGGAGAGTGATAATATCCTCGCAGTCAGCACAAAGATTACTCCCAATCAAAAGGACATTGACAAGTTAATCTGGCTTATTGGTCAGGCTACCTGGATCCAGTCTGAAGTCATTCCTGGTAGATTCGTTGGTCCACGAAAGGAAATGATCACCCCCTGGAGTACCAATGCCGTTGAAATTACACAGAACATGGGCATATCCGGCATTGATCGTATTGAGATCTTTGCGCGTCATAGCAAAAATGCTGTTATTGACCCGATGTTGCAGGCGGTATATACGGATTTGGATCAAAAATTGTTCACGATCAATCATTTACCTGAACCCATATACTTCATTGAAGACATTGCAGCCTACAACCAGAGGGAAGGTCTTGCCCTCAGTGAAAATGAAATCAGTTATCTGAATGAAGTGTCCTCAAAAATCGGAAGAAATCTTACGGACAGTGAAGTCTTTGGTTTTTCACAAGTTAACTCCGAACATTGCAGACACAAAATATTCAATGGGCAATTTGTAATCGATGGGATACAAAAGGAAGAATCCCTTTTCCAATTGATTAAGAAGACCACCCACTTCAATCCAAATACAGTTCTTTCTGCATACAAGGACAATTGCTCATTTAGTGAAGGGCCTTTAGCCGAGCAATTTGCCCCCATAACTGCCGATGGACCCGACTATTTTCAGGTTACCGATATTGAGACAGTATTGTCTCTGAAGGCTGAAACACATAATTTTCCTACCACTGTGGAACCATTCAATGGAGCCGCAACCGGAACGGGTGGTGAAATCAGGGACCGGATGGCTGGTGGCAAAGGCAGCTTTCCTATTGCTGGCACCGCTGTTTATATGACCTCCTATTCTAGAAATGATGGAGAGAACCGTCCATGGGAAAAACAGGTGAAACCGCGGAAATGGCTCTATCACAATCCGGAAGAGATTCTCATCAAAGCCTCGAATGGTGCATCTGATTTTGGGAACAAATTTGGCCAACCTTTGATCAATGGATCTTTGCTCACTTTTGAACATCAGGAAAACGGGAAAAAATATGGATTCGATAAGGTGATCATGATGGCTGGTGGAATTGGATATGCCAGAAAGGAAGATTGCCTGAAAAGTGAACCTGAAGCGGGTCAATCGGTCGTCTTACTGGGTGGAGACAATTACAGAATTGGCATGGGTGGCGGTGCTGTTTCCTCGGTAGACACTGGCGCCTTTGAGAGCCATATTGAACTCAATGCAGTACAAAGGGCCAATCCTGAAATGCAGAAACGTGCCTACAATACCATCCGAGCCTTGGCAGAATCTGGAAAAAATCCCATTGTCTCCATTCATGACCACGGTGCCGGAGGACATTTAAACTGTCTTTCGGAATTGGTTGAAACCACGGGAGGACAAATTTTTCTTGATCAGCTGCCGATCGGTGATCCTACGCTTTCAGCAAAGGAAATTGTTGGCAATGAATCACAAGAGAGGATGGGTTTTGTTACAACCAAGGATCAACTTGAATGGATCCGAAAAGTTGCCGAAAGAGAACGATCACCGTTCTATATTATAGGAGAAACGACAGGTGATCAGCAATTTACCTTTGTTAATCGGGAGTCTGGTGAGACACCTATCCACATGGAGATGGCGGCCTTTTTTGGCAAACCACCCAAAACTATACTAGAGGATACCACACCTTCCGAATCATTCAAATCCCCAAGTTACCAACAAGACCAACTGTTGCATTATCTGGAAGAGGTGCTTCAATTGGAATCGGTAGGATGCAAAGACTGGTTGACAAACAAAGTGGATAGATCCGTTACAGGCAAAATTGCCAAACAACAATGTGCAGGTGCCTTGCAGCTTCCGTTGAATAATTTGGGTGCCGTTGCCATCGACTACCAAGGAGTAAAAGGTATTGCAACCTCACTTGGACATGCTCCGTCGGCTGGACTCATTGATCCTGCCAAAGGTTCCATTCTATCGGTGGCAGAATCGTTGACAAACATTCTATGGGCACCTCTTACCCATGGACTAAAAGGAGTTTCCCTATCGGCCAATTGGATGTGGCCAGCCAAAAATTCCGGAGAGAATGCCCGGTTGTACAACGCTGTTCAGGCTGCCTCTGATTTCTGTTGCGCTTTGGGAATCAACATTCCAACCGGAAAAGATTCACTTTCCATGACCCAGAAATATGAGCATGAAGTGGTTTATGCTCCCGGAACTGTCATCATTTCTGCTTCTGGTGAGGTATCTGACATCCGGAAAATTGTGGAACCAGTTGTCGTCAACAACAAAGATTTCCCCCTTTATCATCTTGATCTCTCAGGGTGCTCCATGACATTGGGTGGTAGTGCTTTTGCCCAGGTACTTTCCTCGATTGGCGAAGATGCTCCGACTGTTGCAGATCCGGAATATTTTGTTCGGTCGTTTTCGTGTATTCAGGAAGGCATCAAAAATGGTTTCATCACCAGTGGGCATGACATTTCAACGGGAGGCATTATCGTAACCTTGCTCGAAATGTGTTTTGCTAATGAACAGGGCGGTTTGTCTCTGGACTTTTCAGATGCTGCTGAATCTGATCTGATCAAATTGCTCTTTAGTGAAAATCCCGGCATCGTCATACAAGTTTCCGATGAGCCAAAATTCCTGCAAGTACTTGATAAATGGAAGGTAAATGCCCTGAAAATAGGTCATACGACCGATCCAAGAATTTTGGAAATAGAAAAAGATGGCCGACAAATCCATTTTGACATTGATTTGCTTCGTAGTTTATGGTTTAAGCCATCTTACTTGTTGGACAAAAAGCAGAGTGGCGCTCATCATGCAGAACAGCGTAAGGACAACTTTGTCAGAAATCCGATTCATTATCAATTTGGTCAATTCGAAGGGATGTACAGTTCCCTTGGGTTGGATCCGAAAAGGAGAACGCTTTCTGGGATTAAGGCTGCCATCATCCGTGAAAAAGGAGTCAATGGAGACCGAGAGATGGCTTGGAGTCTCTATCTCGCCGGTTTTGATGTAAAAGATGTGCACATGACTGACCTGATTTCCGGTAGGGAGACGCTGGATGATATCAGCTTGATCGTTTTTGTTGGTGGATTCTCGAACTCCGATGTATTTGGTTCAGCGATGGGTTGGGCTGGAGCATTCAAATACAATGAAAAAGCCAAATCTGCTTTGGAACGATTTTATGGAAGGGACAATACGTTAAGTCTGGGGGTTTGTAACGGATGCCAGCTCATGGTGGCATTAAATCTGGTTTATCCGGAGAAAGAGTCCAATATCAGGATGTTGCACAATGAATCTCATAAATTTGAGTCCTCATTTCTCAGCGTAGACATTCTGAAAAACAATTCCGTGATGTTACAGTCGTTCTCCGGAAGGCGTCTGGGCATTTGGGTAGCTCATGGTGAAGGTAAATTTGCCATTCCATGTCCCGAACAAGATGTGCTGATTCCCATCAAATATTCCCACGACAACTATCCCGGGAATCCCAATGGCTCAGATTATGCAGCAGCCGCCATTTGTTCTGCCGATGGCCGGCATTTGGCCATGATGCCCCATTTGGAAAGAGCCATCTATCCTTGGCAATGCGCATTTTACCCAGAAGAGAGAAAAAACGATCAGGTTACGCCTTGGATAGAAGCCTTTATCAATGCCAGAGAGTGGATCGTTTCAAAAGATCATTTGGGAGATTAATTTTCTTCCTTTTGATATCCCCGGCTTATGGAGCGTTGCAACGACTGCTCTTTCTTTTCCGCATCGAGGAAGCCGGGCTCTGAGCCATATATCTGTGAGAGCAGGAAATCCGCCTCACCCAATCCGTGGTCGGAAGCCAATTGATAGAATCCAATGGCTTTCTCTACATCTTTGGAAATGATCTCTCCTTGACGGTAGAAGTCGGCCAAGCTAATCCATGATTGGGCATAGCCGTTTTCCGCCGATTTTCTGAACATGTCAAGAGCTCCCAACGGATTGACATCACAGCCTTCACCATAAAGCATCATTCCTGCCAGATTGTATTGTGCCTGAGGATAATTCTTGTCTGCCGCTTTTTTGAAATAGAAGTATGCTTTTTGCAAATTTTTCTCACCGGTCTCTCCGAAGTACCACATGAGACCCAAATGATAGGAACCCAGCATAAAACCTGCTTCATCGGCTTTGGAATACCATTTGAATGCCTCCAGAAGATCAAGTTCTACACCCTTCCCCTGATGGTAAAGATTACCCAGGTTATTCATGGCTTCCGGAATACCGCCACTGGCAGCGACTTCATACTGTTCAATAGCTTTTGTCATATTCGGTTCGCCACCTGAACCAGTTTCGTAAAGTACGGCAAGATTGAATGCTGCTTTTGGATAACCGGCTTCAGAAGAAAGCCGATACCATCGGATGGCTTCAGCCAGATCCCTTTCTACCTTCACGCCGCTTTCCAAATAGACTGCAGTTTTAAACATCGCTCCAGGAACTCCCTTTTCTGCTGCCTTGAGAAACCACTCAAAGGCTTTGTCACGATCCGACCAATAAGTCTCTCCCTTTTCATGCAACAAACCCAACAGGTAACATGCACGGGGGTGACCTGACTCTGCTGCTTTTCTAAAATAGTCTCCGGCGGAGTATTTGTCACGTTCTATCCATTCCCCAGCCAAACAAATGCTGGCATAACGGTATTGGGCCTCGAGATTTCCTTTCTCTGCCGCTTTTCTAAAGTAATCCACTCCAGTCTTCACATTCTTCTCAACGCCACTTCCCTCAATGTATCTGTTTGCCAGCAAGACCATTGCATCAGCACTACCATTTGAGGCAGCCTTGGAAAGCATCTCCAGTCCTTGTGTTTCAGACTGTTTCAGATAAAATGCAGCCAACGCATCCTGAGCTTCGGCAAAACCCCTGTCTGCTGCCTTTTGGTAGAGATCAATGAAATCATCCGTTTGCCTCTCTTCTCCAAGTTTACCTTTTAAAAAGATGGCTTCCAGCACATCAGCATAGACTGCCTGATCCAGGTATTTCTCAGCCTTGTCCAGGTCCCGCTCTGTTCCAATGCCCATCAAATAAATTTTCCCAAGAATCAGCGCCGCCTCGTTGCTGACTCCTTCATCGACTTTGGACAACCACGATAGGCTCGCTTCCACATTTTGTTCAATTCCCTTGCCTTCGTAAAGGAACAATCCAACCTTTTGAAACGCTGGTTTATAACCACTTGCAGCAGCTCTTTGATACCATTCGAATGCTTTTTCCAACTTCACTGGAACGGACCAACCATTTTCAAAAACTTCTCCAATCTTAAAAATTGACGGAAGATACCCTTCCTTGGCAGAAGCATACCAATAATCAACCGCTTCATTGATATCCTTATATCCTCCCTCTCCTGAATATAGCAATCGGCCATAATTGTACTTGGAAGCCTTGTCGCCCCGCTCGGAGCCCCTTTCGAACCATTCAAAAGCCTTGGCCATATCAGCAGCGATCCCCTTCCCTTCTTCACGCATCAATCCGATGTAATTACATGCTTCTGAACCACCTGCACGTGCAGATTCGAGAAAGTAAGGGATCGAATCAGCATACGATTGAACCCTGTCGACACCCTCATAATAGGAGATACCGGTAACCAGAAATGCTTTGACGACATCAGCCTCCAATTCCTGAAATTTGTCAAGCGCGACCATCGCCTCTCCATTAGTTTTGAAGAGATCCAGAAAAATCATGGCAGGCTTGAAGCCAGCTTCGATGCTTTTTTGGATTCTGGCAATGCCCTTTTCCACTTTTCCCTTCTCCAGCAATTCGAAACCTTTGCGGAAATTCCGGGGATATTTTTTGTATTTCTCCTTGTTCATGAATGCTAGTTTTGAGCTTTCAAGGCCTTTCTCTAATGGTCAGGTCCTAGTTGCTTTCCTCTTTTTATTGTGGCCCTAAATTAGTCATTAACCCCAAAAATAAGCAGATTGAGAACAGAGAAAATAAATTTCTTACAACTTTTCTCTTTCTTTGCATGAAGAGATCGTTCCATGTTACACCAATCAATTCTGTGGCCAATGGATCCCTTACTTTTAATCTCGAACTATTACAAACCTGGCTCCAAATCCCATAATATCCTCTATGGCCATAGCAGGGCTGTAGCAGACAAGGCCTTACATATTGCAGAGAAACTACCGCAACTCAATCCCAACCTGATCTTCATCGAAGAGTCTGCCCTCTTGCACGACATTGGCATATACCTGACCAATGCACCCGGTATCTATTGCTATGGTGGCTTTCCTTATCTTGCCCATGGTTACCTGGGTTGCGATCTTTTGACAAAATTGGGGTATCCGGACCATGGATTGGTGTGTGAACGACATACCGGAGTAGGAATTTCAAAAGAAGAGATCATCCGAAACAAATTGCCGCTCCCCGAAAGGGATCTCATCCCTGAATCTGTTGAAGAACAAATCATTGCATTCGCAGATAAGTTCTTTTCCAAAAGCAGTGAAAATGTATCGAAAGAAAAAACCTTAAAAGAGGTGAGGAATTCGATGTCTAAATTTGGCAAAACCAATTTGGATCGGTTCAATGCCTGGTGTGAGCTATTCCTTTAAAAACTACTGGGGATATCAGTATTGCTGTTTGTCATAGAAGCTCTCCCGCTTGTTGATCTTCAAATCCTTTAACATGGCTGCAGTGGCATGAATGGAGAAACTGTAGCTTTGGCGGTATCCGAATGGAACGAGATTAAGGGACATCTGGAAACAATGCATGTCTCGGTTTATGTTGAATTGGGTAAAGGATACTTCCATTTTCTGAATATCCAAACCGGACGAAAATCCAATTTGCCAATTCTTCGTCAGACTAACATTGCCATTGAACTCAACAGTCTGATTGATCGTGGCCTTCTGATTCGGGTCAGGTCGGTTGTACCGCAGGCTGTAATCAAACCTGAAGTCCCAAGGGATGCTGAAATCAGCATATTCTGGAATATCCGGATAATTTTTCCGGGTATTGTCAATCACTTTTTGATCTTCCGGTTTCTCAGTCGGCTTGCCTTGTGGGTTTTGCTTGTTGGGATCCTCTTTCCCCTTGGGTTTAAAGGCATAGCCAAAAGTCATGTTGGCACTCGTCAGACGAGCCGGTTTCTTGGATCTGGCAAATTCGAAAACATTGACAAGGTGTCCATTTTCATAGGCATAGGGATCCAATATTGCACCCATATTCACATCAATGCTGGCAACCTTGGTCCTGGCGGTCAAATTGATGTTGGAAAGGCTCAGTGAATCTGCAGCCAAGTTGTAGGAAGTGGAAAGAGACAATTGATCCAATAGTTTGATCTTCTTGTATTTCTCTTTAGATAGTGTATCATTTGTGTTCAAAACCTTCATCTCCAACGTGTTGCCCAAATTAAATCCAATGGATCCAGACCTGCCGGCGCCAGCCGTTCCATAAATTGCACCCTCATGATAAGGATATCTTAGGGAGACAGGTCTACCCTTTTCATCATAATACTCTACTGTTCCATACATTTTGTATGCCGGATTGCTGAAATCGGGCTGCATATTAAAACTGATACTGGGGGTCATGACGTGCCTAATACCTTTGATATTGGATTTCGTATTTCTGGGTACGAAATCACCATAGAATTTTGTTGAAGCCCCAACACTAAAAGAATAGTCATAATCCCGGGTGAATCCAAATAGCGTATCTGTTACTTCCACCAACTTCTTCACTGGATTGTATTCTTTTCGGATTTGTTGAGTGTACCATCTTTCACTGTAATTGAAAGACGGACTTATTGTGATAAAATTCAACACCTTAAATGATGTGCTGACCGGAATGCTGTGCTTGATGCCATTCTGCCAGTCCTTTGTCAGGCTGGAACCAAAGAGCTTGTATTCTTTGGTATTGATGGTATTCTGCATATCGAAACTATAACTGATACCAATTTTGTTGTACCAACGTTCCCGGCCAGAAAAATT
>JAJTBP010000128.1 GCA_021286825.1 Marinilabiliales bacterium
GGTAAAAATGACGATTCGGCCATCATCCAGGTACTTTTCCAGCAGCTCTTCATTCATGACCGTTAACCGCTTGCGGACTTCCTTCGGCGATATGCGGTCCATGTAGAGTGTTTCGAAAAAATTGTCACAGAAATGATGGTAAAATTTTCTGGCGATGGCCGAAATTTCTTCCGGGCTTTTCTCTGGAAAGGAGTTTCGCAGATTGGTGTAAACCACCGTTCTTCGGTATCGGATCACATGGTAAACCAACAGGTAAAAGAAATCAGAGACCATGTAATGAAAACGGAGCGGGAACAATTGGACGATCCAGGTAAGTCCCCTGAGCAGGTAATATCCGGCTGTTGGTCTCTCCTTCATTGCTTTTTGCTGTAAAATTCTGCTATCAGCCGCTGAAATTCTGTAAAATACTTGCCTGTGGCTGCAACGATCTCTCCGCTGAAAAGAAACTGGTCACTCCCTTTGAAGTCCGACACCTTTCCCCCGGCTTGCTGAAGGATCAGCGCTCCGGCTGCCACATCCCATGCGTGGAGCCC
This sequence comes from Marinilabiliales bacterium, assembly GCA_021286825.1. Taxonomy (GTDB): domain Bacteria; phylum Bacteroidota; class Bacteroidia; order Bacteroidales; family Prolixibacteraceae; genus CAINVV01. The sequence goes on from JAJTBP010000128.1 coordinate 534, forward strand.
CAATTCCCAAAAGGCTTCGGCTCTACCTGCAGCCACATAGGAAAGATCGGTTGCAGCCGATCCAAAGCGGCGAATCCCATGCGAGTTGCCCATGAAATAGCGGATCGCTGTGGTAAATTCGTCCACATATTGAAGATCTCCGTATGGGAAACCGGTTATGATGAGGGATTCTTCAGAAGTGGCTGCATCCGAAACATGAATGACTTTGCCATCGACAAAGGCCGGACTTCCTTTCCAGGCATAGAAACATTCTCCTCTGAAAATTTCATAGACTACCCCAAGAATGATCTCCTGATGATCGATTAGCCCGATGCTGACGGCATAAGGGGGAGTGCCATGAATGAAATTGGTGGTGCCATCCAGAGGATCGATGACCCATCGGAAGCGTTCTCCCGAATCAGTGGCAGTTCCTTCCTCTGTGATGAATCCCGCTTCGGGAAGGATTTTGCGGAGATCGGCAACGATCATTTCTTCAGCCATCTTGTCCACGTACGAAACAAAATTGGCTTTTCCCTTCTTTTCGATAGTGGCTGCATTGAAATGAACCCTCTCGCCCGCAATGAATGCTCCTGCAGACTTGGCTGTTGCAATGACCTCCTGACAAATGTTCTCCAGATTCATGCTTTTTGTCTCAAAAGTAGTGATTCTGTATGGCGTGACAAAGATTTCAGATCAAAACTGCCGATAGGGTACCCTCTTCCATGACCGATTCAAGACGCACCCGAACCGTTTGATTCAGCAACTGTTCCTGGAAGGGCACTTTTACCCGGACGTAGTTTTCGGTCCAGCCGGCAGCAAATCGCCTGTCCTGCTGATTTTCGAACAACACGACCGCCTCTTTTCCCAATTGGCGACCATAGAATCCGGCGAGTTTTTGCTGGGAAAGTTGAATCAGCTGCTGGGTACGCTCTTTCCGCCTTTGGACCGGAACCACCCCGTCAATCTCGAGTGCACGTGTATTAGCCCTCTCTGAATAGGGGAAGGCATGAAGCTGCGAAACATCCAGTCCTTCAATGAATTGATAAGCTTGTTGAAATAGGGTCTCTGTCTCTCCATTCATCCCGGCAATGACATCCACACCGATGAATGCATCCGGAAGATGGTGCCGGATCAAATCAATTCGCTGACGGAATAGGGCCGTGTCATATTTTCGCTTCATCAGTTCCAACACCTCATCACTTCCCGATTGCAAGGGAATGTGAAAGTGGGGGGCAAGCTTGGCAGATCCGGCTACCATCCGGATGATCTCCTCTGTCAACAGATTGGGCTCGACAGATCCCATCCGAATCCGTGCAATTTCATCTACGGCCTCCAGAGACTTGAGCAAATCCTGGAATGTCTCTCCGGTACTTCTACCAAAATCACCGATGTTGACTCCGGTGAGGTTGATCTCGCGAATCCCTTGCCTGGCCAGATTTCGTGTCTCCGTTACCAACTCAGCAATCGAAGGGTTCCGACTTTTCCCTCTCGCAAGCGGAATGGTGCAATAGGTGCAGAAATAGTTACAGCCATCCTGTACCTTCAGGAAACTCCGGGTACGGTCACCAAAGGATGAAGCCGCATGAAATGCTGTCATCTCCTGAAAGGTACACCCATGCACTTCGCTGTGGTTGTGCTTCTCCAGATTTTCGAGGTATTTTGTGATGTTAAATTTATCGTTGGCTCCCAGTATCAGGTCTACCCCTTCAATGGAAGCGGCCTCCTCCGGTTTTAGCTGGGCATAGCAACCAATCACCACCACAAATGCTGCCGGATTTTGTCGCGTTGCCTGACGGATCAATCCCCTGCTTTTCTTGTCTGCCGAATCGGTAACCGAACAGGTGTTGATTACATAAACATCCGCCGGCTCCTTGAAGTCTACCCTTGTGAATCCCTTTTCCTGAAAGGATCGCGCAATGGTGGAGGTCTCAGAAAAATTCAGTTTGCAGCCCAATGTGCCAAAGGCTACTTTTTTGTCCCTGTATTGCATCATATAAAATAGAGGCCACAAAAATAGCTATTTGTTTGGAATAATTCTGAATAATATGCGACAACCCGGATAGGCAGAGGTTTCCCTTCCGGGGATCGGTGGGCGCATGGGTCCCAACTGGCATCATTCTACGAACCGGAAAACAGCAGTAGATGAAAGGGTCAGAGTAGATCACTGGCCAGTTCGGCCAGATAACTTCTCTCACCTTTGAGCAGGTTGATGTGTGCGAAGATGTCCTGGCCTTTCATTCGGTCGGTAAGATAGGCCAACCCGTTGGATTGCATGTCCAGATAGGGAGAATCAATCTGTTGGATGTCACCGGTAAAGATCATTTTGGTGCCCTCTCCGGCTCTTGTAATGATGGTCTTGACCTCATGCGGGGTGAGGTTTTGCGCTTCATCGATGATAAAGTAACAGTTGGAAAGACTTCTTCCTCGAATAAATGCCAGCGGACAAATGACCAACCTTTCGTCTTTCTGAAGATCCTCGATGATGTGGTGTTCATGGGTATGGGAATCAAAGCAACGCTTGATGACTGCGAGATTGTCAAACAGGGGTTGCATGTACGGGGAAACCTTTTCCTCGGCATCGCCAGGAAGAAATCCGATATCACGGTTGCTGAGGGCCACAATGGGCCTGGCCAGCATGATCTGATCATAAATGTTGTGCTGTGCTATGGCTGCAGCAAGGGCCAGGAGGGTTTTTCCGGTCCCCGCTTTCCCTGTCAGGCTGACCAGCTTGATATCCGGATCCATCAATGCTTGCAAGGAGAAAGTCTGTTCTGCATTTCTGGGTCGGATTCCGAAGGCAATTTTCTTATCTACCCGTTCCAGACGAGAACGGAAAGCATTGTAATGTGCAAGAACACTGGCATGCGGACTCTTCAAAATAAAAAACTCATTGGGGAAAGGCTTTTTCTCGATCGCAGACTCTTCAACAGACAGGATGTTGGTCTCATAGAGTTGTGCGATCAGCTGATCGTCGTAATCACGGATTTCCCGAATTCCCTGATAGAGCACATCGATGTCCTCTACTTTGTCATTTTTGTAATCCTCCGCCTCAATGTGCAACGATTTTGCCTTCATCCGCAGGTTGACATCCTTGCTGACCAGTATCACTTTACGGCCGGTAAGTTTGTCACGGAGATATTCGGCAATGGCCAAAATCCGATGGTCCGGTATGTCCTCCCGGAAGGAAGATTTCAGTTGGTCCGAATAAGGTTTTCCAAGTTCGATGTACAACTTGCCTTTGCCAGATCCCAGGGAGATGCCTTTATCGATCGGACTCTTTCCGACGAGATCATCCAGAATGCGTACAAATTGCCTGGCTTGAAAATTGATCTGATCATCCCCCCGCTTGAATTTATCCAGCTCCTCCAATACCGTAATGGGTATCACCACATCATTGTCTTCAAAATTGTAAATACACTCACTGTCATGGAGGATGACGTTTGTATCAAGCAGGAAAGTCTTGGCCCTTTTCATGTGAATCAATTGGTGTTTGACGATCAGTATTTTACCTTACCTGTAAGTTGGGTCGCGCTGTCTGGCAGGAGCCATGGTCTCAAGACAAAGGAATAAAGGCTCTGGCCAACCGTTTAAAGATAGTATGAAAACCATGCGAAGCATGCGATCGCCCTACCTTTTTTTACATCTTTGTATTCACAATTGTTAGTAATTTGTTGCAGATGGAATACCACGAAGTACTCGATTATCTTTATGAGAAACTCCCGTTCTACCAGCGAAAGGGACCCATTGCGTACAAAGCTGATCTCGTGAATACCCAGGCTCTTGACAAATTATTCGGATATCCCCACAAGCAATTCAAGAGTGTCCATGTGGCCGGAACCAACGGCAAAGGTTCCGTTTCCCACATGCTGGCTTCTGTCTTTCAATCCGCTGGTTACAAAACCGGTCTCTATACGTCTCCCCATCTGAAGGATTTCAGGGAGCGGATCCGAATCGACGGAAAGATGATTCCTGAGTCTGACGTTACCGATTTTGTGGTTCGATTCCTCGAATTGAATCGAAAAGAGGAACTTGAACCCAGTTTTTTTGAATTAACGGTGATGATGGCTTTCGATTTTTTTGCCCGAGAGAAGGTGGATATAGCCATTGTTGAAGTGGGTTTGGGCGGCCGTTTGGATTCCACCAACGTAATCATGCCGGAACTCTCCGTGATAACCAACATCAGTCTGGACCATACCGCTCTGTTGGGAGATACGTTGGGTAAAATTGCACTGGAGAAGGCGGGGATCATCAAGAAGGGTATTCCAGTCGTGATTGGGGAAAGCCACCCTCAGACTATGCCTGTCTTTGCCGGCATTGCCCATGAGAACCATGCACCGATATTGTTTGCTGATCAGATGTTTACCTGCGGCATACCCCGTCTTACCATGAATTACCAGCGCCTTTTTTCGGTAAAGGGAAATGATGGATTGGATTTCCCGGATATTCAACTGGATCTTTTGGGGAATTATCAGTCAAAGAATCTATGCACTGTGCTTTCTGCCTTGCTGATTTTAAGAAAATTTGGTTGGTCTATACCCGAATACAGCCTGCGGGATGGATTGTCAAACACCCTGGTGCGAACAGGATTTGCCGGAAGGTGGCAGACCCTTGGCTACAATCCTTTGATCATCTGTGATACCGCCCACAATGAAGGTGGCATCAGGGAAGTTGTCAGTCAGATCGGGCAAATGGCCTACAAACGTCTGCACATGGTGATCGGTATGGTCAGTGACAAGGATGTGGCGTCTGTTTTGGCACTCCTCCCCAAAGAGGCCACGTACTATTTTACCAAAGCCTCAGTCGAAAGATCGATGGATTCAAGTCAGCTTAAAAAAATAGGTGCTTTTTTTGGATTGGAAGGCGACCATTGGGTAGATGTGACTTCTGCCTTGACTGCAGCAAAAGCCGCTGCCGAAAAGGAAGATCTGATTTTCGTCGGAGGAAGTACTTTCGTTGTTGCAGATGCCCTCTAGCCTTCACATAGTTCGATTTGTCCATGTCTTGATTTTTTATATTTTTAATGAGTCCGATAAAACGAAGGAGGAACCTAATTCAATTTGCCGGTTTCTCTGAAAGCAATGCCCATCACTAACAACCAAACGATCATCCAATGAAATCTGAAAAATCCATCTCAAGAAGGAAGTTTATTGGTACTTCCGCTGCTGCTTCTGCCTTAACCATCGTTCCTGGTCACGTGATCAGTGGACAGGGATTTACAGCCCCAAGTGACAAACTAAACATTGCCGGCATAGGCGTGGGAGGCAAGGGCCAGGTCAACCTGAGGAACATGAATTCGCAAAACATCGTAGCACTCTGTGACATTGATTGGAACTATGCCGATAAGACCTTCAAACAATACCCTGGGGCAAAAAAATTCAAAGATTACCGGGTCATGTTCAGTGAGGTAGCCAACGAGATCGATGCCGTCATGATTGCAACCCCTGATCATACACATGCTGTATGTGCATTGGCTGCCATGCAATTGGGAAAACATGTCTATGTTCAGAAACCATTGACCCATACCGTTTATGAATCGCGTGCACTGCTTGGAGCATCCCGAAAGTTCAAAGTGGTAACCCAGATGGGCAATGAAGGGCATAGCAGCGATACCGTGGCTGAAGTCTGTGAACTAATCTGGAGCGGAGCCATTGGCACCGTTGAGCGGGTGGATGCCTGGACCGACCGGCCGATCTGGCCACAGGGTTTGACCAGACCCAAACAGGGGATGTGGTTACCATCTGAAATCAATTGGGATCTTTTTATCGGACCCGCTCCCATGAGACCTTATCATACTGCCTATCATCCCTGGAACTGGCGCGGTTGGTGGGATTTTGGCACGGGTGCATTGGGAGATATGGCCTGCCATGTGCTGGATGTTGTTTTTTCTGCCTTGAAATTGGGACACCCGGACTCGGTCGAGGCTTCTTCTTCTGACTTTAACAGTGAAAGTGCACCCAATTCTTCACTGATTCATTATGAGTTTCCGGAAAGAGCCGCTGTTGGCAAGCAAAAGATGCCAGCGGTCAAGGTAACCTGGTATGATGGCGGATTGTTGCCCGAAAGGCCAGCCGGTTTGCCGGATGGTATGGAACTTGGCGAAGGGAAAAATGGTGTTATTTTCCATGGCTCCAAAGGGTCCCTCGTCTGTGGAAATTATGGCAGTCATTACAAGTTGTTACCTGAAGCAAGCTTTGCTAATCTCAAAAAGCCTGCGCAACAGATGAAACGTGTTGCAGGCAGTCATGAAATGGATTGGGTGCGTGCCTGCAAGGAAGCTCCGGAAAACAGGGTGCTGCCGCGCTCTAATTTTGAATATGCCTGTCCGCTCAATGAAATGGTCGTCATGGGGAACATGGCCGTTAGGATGCAGGGACTTAACAAGAAACTGAAGTGGGATGGTCCAAACATGACCTTTACAAACCTTTCAGACAGTGATGTGGTGACCATCAGCAACGGAGTGCCGGATGCCGAGCCGAAACAGTTTAAGATCAATGCCAAACAGTTTGCCGGCGAATTGGTGAGAACCAACTACCGAAACGGTTGGAGTCTGGACTTTTGATCCAAACCGGCCACACACCGCATCATGTACCATTGTTGTCCTTAAAATTTGTGAATGAATCAATCACTTGAAGTCCTTGATCATGTCAGGTTGAACTTTTCTCCTGCCGGACTGCTATTTTTAAACATTGCCCTGGCATTTGTCATGTTCGGGGTTGCCTTGGACATTAAACTTGAGCATTTTACCGGATTGATCAAAAAACCAAAGCCCGCCATCACCGGATTTGTCAGTCAGACCTTCTTGTTGCCGGCTTTCACCTTTTTATTGGTCCTTCTCATCAATCCAACACCGACTGTTGCACTTGGAATGATCATGGTGGCTGCCTGCCCTGGTGGCAACATCTCCAATTTTATCAGCTCGATGGCCAAGGGTAACGTTGCACTTGCCGTCAGTTTGACGGCTATTTCCACGCTTGCTGCGGTATTCTTTACCCCATTTAATTTTGCTTTCTGGGGTCACCGATACATTGAGTTTTACAATGCACACGGTTCTGCAGGGTTGTTACGACCGCTCGAAATCGATACCTTTCAGATGTTTCAGACGGTATTTATTCTATTGGGAATTCCGGTTGCAGCGGGTCTATACATCCAACACCGTTTTCCGGATTTCACTGAGAAAATCAAAAAGCCGCTGAACAAAGCTTCCATGATCTTTTTTATTGTCATGGTTGTTACAATGCTTGCCGCCAATTTCTCCCATTTTATTGCCTACGTCCCTCTTGTTTTTTTCTTCGTTCTGATGCAGAATGGAGTCGCGATGGTGACCGGTTATTCATTTGGCTCCCTGATGAAATGCAGCATAAAGGATCGCCGAACCCTGGCCATAGAAACCGGTATACACAACAGTGGACTGGCATTGGCCTTGCTCTTCAATCCCAAAATTTTCCCGGCTGATATGGAACTCGGCGGAATGGCCGTCATCGCGGCATGGTGGGGTGTCTGGCACATCATCAGCGGAATGGCCATTGCTTCCGTTTGGTCAAGGCAACCGGTAGGAGAGACAGAATCCGGTGGAGAATGTGTTGAAAAACAATAGTTTGATAATGCTGTTTTCCCATTCTGATGAGAAGATTGAACGGCTATGAAGTGTTAAGGTACTATGTTCGTTATGCCTTTTGGCTGACGCACCGACGTGTAGTAGTTCGCGGATTATCAAATATCCCTCGAAACAGCCCGGTTGTGTTTGCTGCCAATCATCAAAATGCCTTGATGGATCCCCTCGCTCTGGTTTGTACAAATCCCTTGCAGACCTTCTGGATGACCCGTGCAGATATTTTTAAAATCAGAGGATTGCGGCCGTTGCTTCGCTTTTTGAAAATGATTCCCATTTACAGAATCCGTGATGGCAAGGATGCGCTGGGTCAGAATGAAGCCATCTTCCATGAGGTCTCAAAGCTTTTGGAGCGAGGAGGATCTGTTGCGTTGTTTCCAGAGGCTGCACATTCGGGGAGACGTAGCATGCTGCCCCATAAGAAAGCCATTCCGAGAATGGTGCTGGAGGCTGAGGCCAAACACGACTTCCTTCTCGGTGTAGAAGTTGTGCCGGTGGGTATCTTCTACGACCATTATTGGCGTTTCGGCCGGACATTGATTGTCCAATATGGTGAACCCATCCATCTGAAGGATTTCAAGGAGCCCTATCAGACGAATGGCCAATCAGCCCTGTTGCAACTTAGGGATCGCATTCAGGAAAGGCTATTGCCGCTTACATTGAACCTGGATACCACTTCCCATTATGCGGAATTTGAAGTGTACAGACAATTGATGCCCGACTTGCCGGATTATGAATCTTTACATGACGATAAGTCTGTGTTGGAACGTTTCTGCCAGGAGCAGACAACGATTGACAATTTGTTCAGGATCGGACAGTTACGTCCTCAAATGTTTGACATTCTGATGGAACAATGCGCCCAAATGATTCCTTCCGATCCAACCACTCCTCCGGATCTTTCCTTAAGCACTACTGAATTCTCCGGATCCCAAAAGAACCTTGTTTTATCGCTTGTGCTAGCAATCCTCTCCCTTCCACTGTTTGTATTGGGGGCGATTGGATCGGTGATTCCCTATCTCCTAACACAAGGTTATGTGAAGCAAAAGGTAAAAGACAAGGCCTTCAGAAGTTCGTTTGCTTTTGTCCTGGGACTCGTGGCATATCCTTGCTTTTACCTCGCTGGCAGCATTTGGGTGGGAAGTATGGTTCATTCTTTCTGGGTTGGATTGGGACTCTTCCTGCTCTTACCCTTGTTGGGCAAATGGGCTTTCCGGTTGTTCCGTTACTATACCATGGGCTATCGGAAATTTTTTCCCAACGAAAGGAGTCGTAAGGTGCAATCAGTAACGGAGGCAATCCGAAGGCTGACCAAAGAAGCCATTTGAGGTACAGTTGTAACCAATCAGTATCCTAAAGACATTCGGATGAAGGATAATTTTCTTTCAGCGTAATTTGGCAAAAAGGACTGCACTGATTTCGATTTTCAAGTTATCTTTGTGAGAGATGCTCTTTTGATTGGCAATAAATTTTTCACTACTACAATAATTTTAACCATGTCAAACAAATTTACGCGTGTCGAAAATCCATTGGTAAAATCATGGGTTACCGGTGGGATCGCAACTTTGTTGCTTACCCTCTTGTTTCTGGTTTATGTAAATGGACGGTTATCCGCAGCCCAGCTTGTGGGG
>JAJTBP010000129.1 GCA_021286825.1 Marinilabiliales bacterium
TCAATCGAAGGGTATCACCGGACAGGACAACCAATCCGTCCTGTGCCAACGCCTCGAACCTGTCAGGATGATACTGAAGATGGTCCCTGATCTCTTCCAAGGTCAGTTGGAACGCCTGCGCCACTTCTGCAAAATCCAGGAATCCGTTGCACATGATCCGGTTGATGACCGACCTTACCAACTGTTCACCTTCGTTCAGCCTGTATCCCCGCTCAATGGCCCAACCCTCATTTTCAATCGCATCCATGTATTTTGTCAGGTCCTTGAAATTCTGGGCATAGGCTCCATGCAGCTGACTGATGGAAGAGGCTCCGAAGGCATAGACCTGACCGGTCGTTTCACGGGTGCAATAACCCTGAAAGTTTCGGTGAAGCATCTTGCCTAAAAATGCCTTGGTCAGGTCATCATCCGGCAGGGTGAAATGGTCAATGCCCAAGGCATGATAGCCTGCTTCCTTCAATTGGGCCGTAGCCTGCAGAAACATCTTCATCTTGAGATCTGCATCAGGCAATCCAATCACTTCCAACTGTTTTTGTGCCGCCTTAACCCATGGGACATGGGCATAGCTGAAGGTTACGATCCGGTCCGGACGAATGGCGATGGCTTGCTCAATGGTTTGGTGGAAACTCTCTAGGGTTTGCATCGGCAATCCATAGATGAAGTCGAGATTGATTCCTTTAAAACCTTTGGTTCTCAGATAATCCACCAGATCTTTGACCGGATGCCGTGAGGGCTCCCGGTTGACAACCTTCAGCACATCTTCCCGGAAATCCTGGATGCCGAGGCTAATCCGGTTGAAGCCCATCTCTGCCAAGGCATCTATGTGTTGAAACTCCAGGTAGGCCGGACTGCATTCCATGGCAATCTCTGCCTTGGGAGCCATGGTGAAATGGCTGTAGATCCAATCCATGATTTCACGGATGAAACTCATGGAAATGGAATTGGGTGTCCCGCCACCCCAATGGATCTGCGTGACTACCCGATCGCTGTCAACCATTTTGGCAACACCCGCAATTTCCGTCTTGAGTGCGGCAACATAACGCTCCACTACTTTCCGTCGTTGGGCAATGACTGTGGAACAACCACAGAAATGGCACCGCTGCGGACAGAAGGGAATGTGAATGTAGAGGGAAATGTTGGCAGGTTCCTGTTTGTTCGAGGCTTTGATCTCCTGAACGAAATCCTCCGCAGTAAATCCGTCATGAAAGAAATTGGCAGGCGGATAACTGGTATATCTCGGTCCCGAGACATTGTATTTCATCAAAAATTCGCTGTTTATCTCCATCGGTCAACTCCTTCTCCAATTAGCCTCCTGAATCCATTCCACGACCAAACGGGCATTTTCGTAGGGAATGCCGGGTACAAATCCGTGACCCAGATTGAAGATCCAATCAGCATTTCTGCTACCAAAATCAAGATACTTTTCCAGTGTGCCCAGAATCTCTTGTTTGCCACCAAATAGCAATCGCGGATCCAGGTTGCCCTGAATGCCCATGGCCGGATCAATCAACTTTCTGGCTTCCTGAATCGGCATTTGCCAGTCGACACTCACAAAATCGGCAACCTCCGGGCGCAGATCCTTCAATCCGTAACCCAGACCTTTGGGAAGGAAGATGGCTTTCACTCCTTCCTCGCGAACTGCCGCAGCGATTTGACTGACATAAGGCACCATCTCACGCACGTAAAGATCGGCGGGCAAGAGACCGGCATGGGTCTCAAAAATCTGGAAAGCCTGTACACCGTGCCTAACCTGATTGCGGGCATATTCAACCGATAGTTCTGTGATCGTGGACATCAGTTGGTGGAACACCTTCCTGTCCCGATAAAGCAGATTTACCGCATCCGGAAACGTATGGTTGGAGCTCAGCCCCTGAATCATGTAGCACAAGGTGGTAAAAGGTCCTCCGCAAAATCCAATCAAGGGAATCTCCTCTTGTTTCCTGGCCACAATTTCGTCGATGGCACGGTAGATGTAGTCGAGTTGTGTGGCGTCCCTCTGGAGGTAACCAACTGGATCTGCCAACTCCCGCAAAGCCTTATCGAACCGTGGACCTGAATCGGTGAAATTGAGTTTCATCCCCAAAGCCACCGGGATAACCAGGATGTCTGAAAAGAGAATGGCAGCATCGACGCCCAGGTCGGCAACCGGCATCAGCGTCACCTCAGAGGCAAGCACAGGATCGTGCATCAATTCGGAAAAAGAATGCTTTTCCCTCAACTTGAGGTAGTTGGGCAGCACTCTTCCAGCCTGGCGCATGAACCAAACCGGCGGACGTTCTGTTTTCTTTCCGTTCAGTGTCTCTAAAAATATGGATTTGCTCATTTGATTGTCATTCATGTTTGTTTACGATCCAACGCCAAAAATGGCCGGATCCTGTTCCATTATCGAAGTTCGGCCAGTTCCTTCAAGGCCTGCCGGTTGGCTGCGATCATCCGTTCAATCTCTTCATCCGTATGGGCATAAGAGACAAACAGACATTCAAACTGTGATGGGGCCAGGTAGATGCCGCTCTCCAATGATTTTCGGAAGAAGGCTGCATATCTTTTTGTGTCGGATTGCATGGCGTCGGTAAGGTTACCAATGGCGTCCAATGAGTTGAAAAAGAGGGTCATCATAGATCCCACCCTGTTCAATACACCTGGAATACCGGTCTCCTTCAGATTTTCCCGGATGCCTTCCTCCAGTCGGGCGGCTTTGCGCTCAAGTTCGGTGTAGAGATCTTCTGTCTCCTCGATCATGGTGAGCATGGCGATGCCCGCAGCCATTGCCAATGGGTTACCAGACAGGGTGCCTGCCTGGTAGACAGGTCCAACCGGAGCAATCGTCTCCATGATCTCCCTCTTTCCACCATAGGCACCGACAGGCAATCCACCTCCAATGATCTTACCCAATGTGGTCAGATCGGGTGTAACCCCATAATACTGCTGGGCTCCCCCTTTGGCTAGCCTGAAACCGGTGATTACCTCATCGAATATGAGCAATGCACCATAGCGTGTGGTAATCTCTCTCAGTCCTTCCAGAAAACCGGGGGCTGGTGGAACGACACCCATGTTGCCGGCCACAGGTTCTACGATTACTACAGCAATCTCACTTCCACGTGCAGCAAACAGGGCCTCCACCGATGATAGGTCGTTGTACGCTGCCAGCAACGTATCTTTTGCCGTGCCGGTGGTGATGCCGGGACTATCCGGAACCCCCAGCGTGATGGCACCCGATCCTGCCTTGATCAGAAAGCTGTCGCCATGGCCATGGTAGTTGCCTTCGAACTTGACAAAAGCCTCACGTCCGGTATATCCACGGGCTAGCCGGATGGCACTCATGGTGGCTTCGGTCCCGGAACTGACCATCCTGACCCGCTCGATGGAGGGCACCAGACGAATGATCCGCTCGGCCATCTCCGTTTCGTAGGGAGAGGGTGCACCGAAGCTGGTTCCGTTTTGGGCAGCCTCCCCGATGGCTTTCAGAATGCGTTCATGGGCATGCCCGAAGAGCATGGGACCCCAGGAGGCCAGACAGTCGATATATTCGTTGCCATCCAGATCGGTGATCCGGGTCCCGACAGCCTTGCTGACGAAAACCGGATTCATTCCAACACTCTTGAATGCCCGGACGGGTGAATTGACTCCACCGGGAATGGCCATTTTGGCCCGCTCAAAGGCGGCTATGCTCTTTTCAAATTGCATGATTGAGGATACTTTTGTTGCTTAGCTGGGTAATCGGATGATTCAACGCCTGTTTTTCAGGATCTCTGCTGCCTCCATGGCATGATAGGTGATGATGATGTCGGCACCGGCTCGTTTGATGGAGGTCAGGATTTCCATCATGACCCTGGGACCATCGATCCATCCGTTGGCTTCGGCAGCCTTCACCATGGAAAATTCCCCACTGACATTGTAAGCTGCTACCGGCATGCCAAACTCTTGCTTCACCCGGTGAATCACATCCAGGTAGCTAAGGGCCGGTTTGACCATGACGATGTCGGCACCCTCCATGATGTCCAGCTCTACCTCTCTCACCGCTTCATTGGTGTTGGCGGGATTCATCTGATAGGTGGCACGGTTTCCGAATTTCGGAGCGCTCTCGGCTGCTTCGCGGAATGGCCCATAGAATCCGGAGGCATATTTGGCAGAATAGGCCATGATGGGCGTTTTGTAGAACCCATGTTTGTCGAGTTCCTCGCGGATAAAACCAACACGTCCATCCATCATGTCACTGGGAGCGATCATGTCGGCACCCGCTTCGGCCAGGGAGACCGATTGTTTGCCCAGGGTGACTAAGGTAAGGTCATTTTCAACATCCCCGTCTACAATGGTTCCACAGTGTCCATGAACGGTGTACTCACAATTGCAGACATCGGCAATCACATACAGATCCTTGGTGGCTGGATCCTGCTTGATGGCCCGGATGGCTTGTTGAACGATGCCGTTGTGCTCACAGGCTACACTGCCATCCTCATCCTTGTGGGGTGGAATACCGAACAACAGGACGGAACGTACGCCCGAAGCCACTACTTTTTTGCACTCTTCCACCAACAGATCCACAGAAAGCTGGTAATTGCCCGGCATGGAATGAATGGGGTTGCTGACGCCGGTTCCCGAACAAACGAAAAGGGGCATCACAAAATCATTGGCTGACAAACTTGTCTCTGAGACCATGTCCCGCAGGACACTGTTGTATCTCAGTCTTCTCAATCTGGTAACAGGAAAATTCATGGTATTCGATTTATTGTTGATAGTATCGAAGGATCGCCTCTTTGAGCCCTTCTGCATTGGACATGGAGGCGGTAAGTAACGGAGTAAATCCGGCTTCGCGGATCGCATGGGTGGTGGTCTTCCCAATGGAGGCCATCTTCAGTTCCCTGCATCGTTCAGTATCCACGAATGTGACAAAGTTGTGAAAGGTAGAGGGACTGGTAAACAGCAACAAATCATAGTTCCCCTCCTCAATTCTGCGCACCACGCCCGGATCGGCTGATGCAACCGCCCGGGTCTCGTAGACGGTGATGCGTGAGGTGGCATGACGGTTGCCCAGACGCTGGGCAAGGGTATCGTCGGCCAGATTGCCCAATGCCAACAACAGTTGGAAGGACTCAATATAGTGGGCCAGAAACTCCTCGGCCATTGCTTCGGAATTGTGTTCACTGGCCACAAAATCGGCCGAATAACCGTAGTATTCCAACTCTGCTGCTGTTCCTGAACCCACGACCGCAAGGCGGATACCGGTAGGCAATTGACTACCACCGGTGCGTTCGATGAGTGCACGGAAGAAATGGACCACTCCTTGCCTGCTGGTAAAGAATAGCCAGTCATAGCTACCCAGGGAATCAAGCCGGCTCATCTCAGCGACGGACAGATCGGCAGGATGGATGGCAATCATCGGGAAAGCCACCACGGTCGCTCCCTGCGAACGCAACAGATCAGGCAAGGTATCTCCGGTCTCGATGGGACGAGTGGAAATCAAAACCTTCCCGGTCAAAGGGGCACCTGCTTTGGGAGCAAAAGGATCTTCCAGACGAATTGCCTGCAAGATCTCCCGACCCCCATGATCCAACAACCGATTGGCGAGTGAGATGGCTATTTCAGTGGCCTGCTCCTCCGATCCTGCTGCTGACTCCCGGATCATCTCCGTTCCATCGATGCTGGAGATAAACCCGGTTATTTCAAACGTTCCGTCCGAAAGCCGGGTGTGGCTTCCCACCGGGATCTGACAGCCCCCCTCGAGACTTCTGAGAAAGGCACGTTCTGCATCTGTTGCCAGACGGGTATCCCGGTCATCGATGGAACCCACAAGTTGTGCGATGGTTGCATCTCCTTCCTTGATTTCGATGGCAATAGCCCCCTGACTGCAGGCCGGTATCACCGATTCAGGATCGATCAATTCGGTAATGTATCGGTCCATACCCAAACGCTGCAACCCTGCTCCGGCTATGACCATGGCCGTACAATAACCTTCTTCCATCTTCCGAATACGGGTATTGACATTGCCCCGAATCTCCACAATTTGGAATTGGCTGTTGATTCGTAGCAATTGTGCCTTTCGGCGGAGACTGGAAGTGGCAATGATGTCTTCAGCAGTCAGATCCGACAATTTCTTGCCATTCAGGGAGATCACGGCATCTCTGACCTCTCCCCGCTTCAGCACGGCACCCAGTTCAACCCCTTCCGGAAAACGTGTTGGGAGGTCCTTGAGACTGTGCACGGCCATGTCAATTTCCCCTTCAAACATGGCAATTTCCAACTCCTTGGTAAACAAGCCCTTGTCGCCGATCTTAGAGAGCGGCACATCCAGTATCTTGTCCCCCTTGGTCTTGATGATGACGATTTCGAATTCGATGTCGGGAAAACGGTCCTCCAACTCCTCCTTGACGACATTTGCCTGCCAAAGGGCGAGTTGACTACCCCTTGTACCTATCTTGACGGATCGGTCCATTTAATTTTGTGCAAATAATTGATTGACTATGGAGATGTACTCCTTTTTGCTGCCGTTGTCTGTGACAGACTTGATGTTTTCGATCACCATGCCAATGAGTTTCTTGGTGATGAGGTCTCCGTATTCCAGAGCCCTTTCATATTCTTCCACTTCCTTGTTGCGAATCACACCATCCAGCACATTGCGACCTGCCTCCTGAAAACTGGAAGAGATGGTCCGGAAGGTAGGAGCCAGCGCCCGGATGTGAAACCACTTCATGAACTCCACAACAGCCGTTTGCAGCATCCCTTCTGCCTGGATGATCTCCCCTTTTCGCTTCTCCAGATTGTTTTCAATGAAATGATTGAGGGCATCGATGTCGTACACATGGACATGGTCGAGGTTTCCTACCTCCACGGCAACATTCCTTGGAACCGAGAGATCGATGAAGAAGAGGGGTTTCTGATGACGCTGCTCCATGGCAACTTGTACCATTTCGCGGGTAAAGAGCGGTTTTTTGCTGGCAGTGGAGGCAATGATGATGTCATTGACGAGCAACAACTCGGGCAATTGTTCGATCTCACCCACCTTTGAGTCATACTTTGCGGCAAGTTCAACTGCCTTTTCCCGCGTCCTGTTCACAATGGTAAACAGCCGGCAAGACTTCTTGACCAGGTTTTGCAAGGTCAATTCACTTGTTTGACCCGCTCCCACCAGCAAAACCGGATGTGAACTCAGGTGGTGCAACTTTCTGGAGGCCAGCTGAACGCCTGCATAACTGACCGACACGGCCCCCTTGTTGAGCGCTGTCTCCGTGCGAACGGCCTTCCCGGCCTTCAGTGCATCGTCGAACAATTTACCAAGCACACAACTGATCGCCTTGTTGGTTTTGCTGATCTGAACAGCACTCTTGATCTGCCCAACGATCTGATATTCTCCAAGCGCCATCGAGTCCAACCCCGATCCGACCCTAAAGAGATGCTCGACTACGGCCTCATTTTCCTTGTGGTAGAAGTATTTTTTGACATCCTTATCTGACTTGCGGTAAGAGAACAACAGTTGTTCCATATTGGCCGCAGTTTCCAATCCGGGATGATCACTCTTCTCGTAATAGATCTCCGTGCGGTTACAGGTCGATAAGACGACTGCTCCCACGATGCCATTCAGTTTCAAAAAAGGAACAAAACGTTTGATGTCCTCCTCACAAAAAACAAATCGCTCCCGTATTTCTATGGGAGCTGATTTATGGTTAAGACCTAACAATCCGATCATTTGGAAAAAACTTCAAAAAAAAATCTGAAGCGATATTAGAGAGAGATTCTGTAGTAAATCTGAAGTTAACCCCACCTTCTGTGCTGGGACTTCTCCTCCCGGATCAAATTGTTTGCAGAAATTCCGGATCGATTTTTCAAACCCAAAATCAAATTCTTGCGCCCGGACAAACACCTTCTCTCCCAACTTGCAGTAAATCAAAACAGCCGGACAAATAAAAATCTTCTTTCCATCGGCAAACGGCCTTCCGTTGCAGCCTTTCACTTCCGCCCAAATCCAGAGATCTCGTCTTATCTTTAATGATTTTAAATTGCGTGAAGCCCCGTTTTTTCTGCGACAAAAATGAAAACAACGACCGATCGTCAGATCCAAAACAGATTCAACCCTTCTCCCGTCCTTTGAAATCGACCTGCATGCAATGCAAACCCTCCTGGTAGTTGTAGTGGATTTCAAAGTGATACAGCAGACAGATTTTACTGACGATCGCCAATCCGAGTCCGAGAGATTCGGGTGATTTGGAGGAGGTATGAAACCGTTTGAAGAGTTCCGCTCCGTCCAATGCACCGGCAGAACCAGTATTGGAAATGCGGAGGTTACGGTTGGTCACTTCCAGAATTAATTTCCCTCCCCTTACGTTGTGTCGGATGGCATTTTTCACCAGATTGACCACCAGCATTTCTGCCAGATAGGGATTCATCTTCACTTTGACACCCGCGGCAAAGTACCTTTCAACCTGCAGTTCCCTGGCCCTGATCAGATCTTCCAATGATTCCAGCAGGTTGTCGGCGATCTCGGAGAGTACCACTTCCCGCTCTTCAGGAAATTGCTTGTTCTCGATCTTTGCCAACAGAATCAGGGTTTTGTTGTATTTGGCCAAACGCACGGAAGCCTCATAGGCATCCGCCAGGGCTTTGTACTGTTTTTCGTTCAGTTCCCCCGACTGGAGAAGCAATTCCAGTTTGGAGTGGATGATGGCCAGGGGGGTCTGAATCTCATGCGAGGCATTTTCGGTGTATTCCTTCAGGTTAAAATAGTCATCCCGGATCCGGTCCGTCATCTTGTGAAGCACGTTGTTAAGATCCGTAAACTCTTGAATGTCTGATTCCTGCAGGGAAAAATCTTCATGGGAATTCAGGTCATAGCTGTTCACCTTATCCAGGGTATCGTAAAAGGCTCCCCAAACCAACCGCGAAGAATAACGGTTGACGATCAACAGGGTGATGATCAACAGGATCACCAGACCAGTCATGGTCGCAATGATCTGTATGATCAAGGTATCGGTTTCTTCAAGCGACTTGAAGATCCGGATTTCGTACGATTGGTCGTTGATGGTTTCGGTGAATCCCAATTGTCTGTAAAGATGGTATCGGTTCTCTTCTTTGTCGAAAAGCAAGGTATCCCGGTAATTGTCGTGGAGCGTGGGCTTTTCCACGGGAGTAATCACCACAATCTCATTGCGTCCCGGTTTTTGGGCCGAAGAGTTGTGCGCCTCCTGCATCTGCCGCAACAAGGTTCCCTTGCGGCGTAGCATCTCCTGGTTTACGTTCTGATCCACCTGCAACCTGAGGGAATAATAGAAGGCGATCACCCCGAAAAGATAGACAAAGAGGGAGATCGAGAGTAGGTTCAGGGTTGTCCGGGTAAGTAGTCTCAACTGATTTCGAATTTATAGCCCAATCCGTAGATGGTCCTGATGTAATCCGTACATCCTTTTTTCAGCAGTTCACGTCTGAGGTTCTTGATGTGCGTATAAATAAAATCATAGGAATCGGCAGCATCCATGTGGTCTCCCCAGAGATGTTCTGCAAGTCCTGCTTTGGTTATGATCCGGTTTTTGTTCGAGATGAAGAAGAGCAGCAGTTCGTACTCCTTCTTGGTGAGCACGAGTTCCTGATCGTTTACATAAGCCTTGTATGCATCCGGGATGATCTTGATCTCATTCACGATCAACTCTTTGTTGCCATGGTAACTGATCCGGCGGTGAATCGATTTCAGGTGCGCATTCAGTTCGGCCAGG
>JAJTBP010000130.1 GCA_021286825.1 Marinilabiliales bacterium
TGGGTGGTCAACAATTACACCAAGCTTGAGCGTCAGATTCCGATGCGGGATGGCGTAAGACTCTTTACCTCCATCTATGTTCCCAAGGACCGGTCGGAAAAGCATCCGATCCTGATGGAAAGGACCCCCTATTCGTGTGCGCCCTATGGTGAGGGGAAGATGAGGGAGTTCTGGCACAGTTATCTCCTGGCTTACCTGAAGGAGCGGTACATCATGGTCATTCAGGATGTCAGGGGACGATGCATGAGTGAGGGTGACTTTGTGGATGTTCGTCCGTTTGTGGAGAACAAGCAGGGCACTCAGACCGACGAATCCAGTGATGCCTATGATACCATCGACTGGCTGTTGAAGAACATCCCAGCCAACAATGGTCGGGTAGGGGTCTTTGGCATCTCCTATCCGGGCTTCTTCTCCACGATGGCGGCTGCCAGCAATCACCCGGCACTAAAGGCGGTCAGTCCGCAGGCTCCGGTTACCAACTGGTTCATCGGCGATGATTTCCATCACAACGGGGTCTTCTTCCTGTTAGATGGATTCTCCTTTTATCCGGCCATGGGTTCCGGATTTGGAGTTCCTCACCCACATCCAACGACAGCGCATCCCACCACCGTTGAACCACCCGTTCATGACAACTACAAATTTTTCCTGGAGACCGGAGCGCTGCCTGCTTTCGCCCGGTTGGCCGGCGACACCATCCGTTTCTGGAAGGATCTGTATGCCCATCCCAACTATGACGACTGGTGGCAAGCGAGGGATGCACGCAGGGCGACCAAGAATCTTCAACCGGCCATGTTATGGGTTGGTGGTCTGTTCGATGCCGAAGACAACTGGGGAGCATGGAATGCCTACAAGGCTGCCGAGGCCAACAATCCGGGAAAGGCCTTCAACAAGTTGGTGATGGGACCCTGGTACCATACCCAATGGGCCAATTCCGATGGTACCCATCTGGGAAATGTCCAGTTTGGCAGCAACACTTCCCTATTTTACCAGCAGAACATCGAGCTTCCCTTTTTTAACTATTTTCTGAAGGGGATCGGAGATTTGCCCGCGTTGCCGGAGGCCACCATCTTCCTCACCGGGACCAATGAATGGAGAAGTTTCGACCAGTGGCCACCTGCCAACAAGAGCGACAAGGCACTCTACCTGCAGCCTGGAAATGGACTGGCATGGGAACAACCGGTTGCCAAAACCGGATTCAGTGAATACCGAAGTGATCCCATGAAACCCGTTCCCTACACGGAAGACGTCCATTGGAACAGAACCCGGACCTACATGACCGATGACCAGCGTTTTGCCGAGCGGCGGCCGGATGTACTCACCTTCAAGACCGAGGTGCTTTCGCAGGATCTGACAGTCACGGGAGTCGTCACGGCCGACCTTCAAGTGGCCCTTTCGACCACCGATGCTGATTTTGTGGTCAAGCTGATCGATGTTTTTCCGGATCATCTCTCCTATAACGACGTCAACATATACGATCCGAAGGACCCCGTGTTGAAATATCCCATGGGTGGTTACGAGATGTTGGTGCACGGCGAGATTTTCAGGGGCAAATTCCGCAAGAGCTTCGAAAAACCGGTTCCTTTTGTGCCGGGGAAGCCGGATCAGGTGAGGTTCGATGTCGGTACGGTGGCGCATACCTTTCAAAAGGGGCACCGGCTGATGATCCAGATTCAGAGCAGCTGGTTCCCGCTGGCAGACCGGAATCCACAGAAGTTCCTCAACATCTACGAGGCGAAGGAGAGCGATTTCCAGAAGGCAGATGTGCGCATCTTTCACAATGCCACCTTGCCCAGCAGGATTATCTTGCCCGTTCTCTGATCCAATTGTGTTGGAAGGAGTAGGTGAGGCTGATGTTCCAGACCATTTTGCCGCCGGAAGGGATGTTTGACTGCAGGGGCTGACTGACCAGCGTGGATAGGGTAAAAGGAAGCCCTTGCTTCTGCAGCGAGGCCGTCGCTGAGAGATAGGAGCCTGCGTGTCCGTCCTGCAGCAGATAATAGTATTGCGGAGTGAATTTCATGCCACATTTTTCGGATAGGCGGATCGCCGAAAAGTAGGCACGTGCAGCGAGGTAATGGGTGTTTTGGGCTGTAATGTCCTCCACACCATACACATACATGTAGTAAAGTCCAAGGGCAAGCTGTTTGGAGAGGGTGTAGGTAGGTGTGAGATCGGCCGTAAGGGTCCGATAGCTGGCCAGTAAGGTTTTGCTTGCTCCGTTCTGCTCCACAGTCATGGATTTGTAGGCGAGGGTAGGATTGGCACCGAGCCGGAGGGCGAAGTGCTCTTTCTTGATCAGTTCGGTGCGCCACCAGAAAATGAACATCCAGGGTTTGCCCTCCAGAGCAAACCGGAATTCCGGTTCGAACCGGATCTTCTTTCCAACCACCATTGTGAAGACGGCTGCCGGTTTTCCAAGGGTAAAGTTGGGAATGGTGGAAATTCCCTTGTTGGTGACCATGACCGATCCGCCGACAGGCAGGAGGAACCGGGTGCTGTCACGCTCCTGTGATCGGGCGATGGTGGAACTTCCGATCAGGAAAAGGAAAAGAGAGCAGAAGAGGCGGAAGCAACGGGTCATGGGATGTGGGTTCAGTGTGTTCGGGATGAAAATAGTTTAATTTATCCAAAGCAAATGGTCTCGCCCGAACAATTGTGGGTGTGGCCTGTCGATGAAGCATTCCCTTGATGATAGCGACTCAACCCTCGGCCGGTTTTCCATGGCATTGGCTAATTTTGCTTACCTTCACGAACACTACCGGTGCTTGTCGAAAGGAACCTCCGGATTTTATTTTGGAATCCTCCTTAACTCCCAGCCAAGAGATGAAAAAATCAATATTTGTGTTTCTGCTGATCCTATATGTTGCCAAGATGTCTGTTGCCCAGGAATTTATCCGGTTATGGCCGGATGGGAAGATGCCCAATACCAAGGGACTTCATCTGACGGACAGCATTTCCGATGAACGCTACAGGCGGGTGGGCACACCGGGGATGTTTGCTTTTTTCCCTTCCAGGCAGGAAAACAAAGGAATGGCTGTCGTCATCTGTCCGGGAGGGGGCTACAAGCACTATGCCTATCTGAGCAGTGGCACCCAGGTTGCCAAGTGGTTCAACACCATGGGTGTCAGCGCTTTTGTGTTGATTTCCAGGCTTCCGCATTCTCCTGACCTGATTGAAAGGAGTTCCGTCCCTTTGCAGGATGCGCAAAGGGCCATGCGGCTGATTCGTGCAAATGCTCCCGCCTGGGGTATCCAGCCGGACAAGATCGGCATCATAGGTTTCTCTGCCGGTGGACATGTCGCCTCTACGCTGGGCACCCATACCGAAGATCTCTCCGACATCGGGGATAGTCTGGGTAGGCACTCCTTCAGACCAGACTTCATGCTGTTGGTCTCACCCGTGATCACCATGGGCAAGTATGCACATGCCGGTAGCCGCGACAATCTGTTGGGGGATCATCCCACTCCGGAGCTCCTCCAGAAATATTCGAACGAGCTGCAGGTAACGGAGCAGACCCCTCCTGCCTTTTTGGTTCATGCAGAGAACGATCCGACGGTCAATCCGGAGAATAGTCTCTTGTTTTTCAGTGCTCTGCGACAAAAGAACGTCTCTGTTTCGATGCATATCTTTCCGCAGGGAGGTCATGCGATTGGATTGCAGAACAATCCCGGCAGCACCCGATTGTGGCGGGAGCTCTGCGTGGCATGGCTGATTGAAAAGGGGTTTCTGCCAGGAGGGATCCAGCCATGACACCGATCACCACCAGCCGCTGCTGCTGAAGAGGCTTTTGGAACCAAGCAGACTTCAGAATACCTCGATCTGCGGACTTTCGGCCAAAATGCCGGAGATGTTTTCTATAAAAGTGGTGAAATGTGGTGTGGCATTGTGGAAATCGATGGCTTCCTGGTTCACGTACACTTCGTAGAAGACAAAACTGGCCGGGTCGGCAACCTCGCGGTACAATTTGTATACCAGGCATCCTTCCTCTTGGTTGCTTCCGGCGATGATGGGTTGGGTGTAATCCAGAAACTGCTCAACAGCCTCCGGTTTCACTGTGATTCTTGCGACAATTACTTTTTTCATTCGGTGATTTTATGGTTGGTTCATCGGATTTTGTGCCCAAGCGGGTGATTCCTTTTCGTGCAGAAAAGTTGAGTAAGCCTCCCTGCCGAGGCTTACCGGATAAAATGCATGGCCTCCTTCTTCTCGGCAACCGGTTCTTCTACCAATCCCTGGGTTGCCTCCTTCATCTTCATCAGCCAGGCCATGTTTTTGCCCAGTACCCGCATGATCTGCCTGCCTTCCAGGTCCTGACCGGCTTCACCGGCTGTCCGGCCATGGATGATGTTCCAATAGTTGGACGTAGCCACCATCATCTCGGTGTAATGGAGGTAATGGTTCAACGCATCCAGGGTGGAGGAGCCTCCTGAGCGTCGGAGGGCAACCACGGCTGCTCCGGCTTTGTGCCTGAAAAAATTGCCATTCGCCCCCGAGACATAGAACAACCGGTCGAGAAAACTCTTCATGGTTCCGGCTACTCCGGAGTAATAAACCGGTGAGCCAAGGAGAATGCCATCGGCTGTTTTCAGCTGCTGAATCCAGGTGTTGAGATCGTCGGTCTTGATGCTACAGGCTTCGTCTTTGTTGACGGCACATTTTCCGCAGGCCATGCAGCCATGGATCATCTTATGCCCGATGTGAAGGATTTCAAATTCAATTCCGGCCGATTGCAATTCAGCTCCCACCAGGGACAAGGCAAGGAAGGTATTGCCTTCCTTGTGCGGACTTCCATTGATTGCGATTACTTTCATGGGTACGTTTTTTGAACGGCCTATGGAAGATCCCATCTGCTTGTCTCCATGCGAGGTCGGGAAAAGCGGTTATGTCCGGTACCGATCCCCCGAAATACAAAAACAAGACTTTGGGCAAAGGCCTCATTGATGCAGCTAAGTTAGAAAATCCCGATGGGGCATCCTTCTGTTTCACATGAAGATTTTCTTAAGTAAAGGGGGATCGATGCCGGCAAATGTCAGCAAAAAGAAAAGGATGTCCGCATGAACATCCTTTTCTTCTGGGTAGAGGTACCGGGTTTATTTTTTCTGTGCCGTAATCTCGAAGTTGAGGGTGAAATCATCGTAGATCATTTTGTCGCCGATGTTCGGGAAGAAGCTCTTGGAGCCGTAACGGATGTCGTAAAGTGTCCTGTTGACGGTAATGGCACCGGAGGCCGTAAGGCTGTTGCCATTGACTTTCACCTTGGCGTCGAACTCAACCGGCTTGGTTACACCCTTGATGGTGAGGTCGGCTACGAAATGGAGGTCATCGCCGGAGACGGGGGTCACCTTTTTTACTTCCAGTTTGGATTCCGGAAATTTCTCGACGGCAAAAAAGTCGTCGGAGGAGAGGTGACCGATCAGTTTCTTGTTCCATTCCGGATCCTTGAGATCGGTGTCTGCGATGCTCTTCATGTCGATGACAAAGGTGCCGCCTGCTACCTGGTTCTTGTTCACCACCAGAGAACCGCTGGCGAGATTGATGGTACCGGAGTGTTCGCCGGTGAGTTTTTTGGCATTCCAGTTGACTTTGCTAACCGCCTTGTCAACCGCATAATCTGCAGCCTTGGCGGGATTGATGAGTCCGCCCAACACCAGGGCTAATAGGACAAATGCTGTCAAAAATGGATGAACCGACGAGGGGTTCAAATTGCTTTTTTCGAAGTTGCTTTTCTGTTTCATTTTCTCTTATTTTAATTGTGATCTATTGCTTGAGGTTAACGATACAAAGATGCAGCAATCTGATCCTGCCGGGGTAACACTTTTCGGAAAATGTGTTATGATTTCAGGAAAATGTCAAGGATGCCGCCCGATCCGCTTTGTGTATATACGGTGGGATAAAAAATTAGTAGACAAACGTTAACCTGAATTTTCAAGGGATCTCATGGGGAGGGTCGGAATCCTTTGTCGTGCAAAAAATGTAATAAGTACAAAATATATCAAACAAAACATCCGGATGGATGGGCCTTTCTGTTGGTCTGTCTGATCCACTAAATTCGAACGTATGGAGAACAAAAATTTTTCAAGACGCCGTTTCATCGGGACTGCTACCGGAGCGGCGGCCCTGGCATTCGTCCCTTTTGGCAGCTCTTTTGCCATCGGTACTTCCACAAAGAAACCCAATTCCAGAATCAATGGAGTACAGCTGGGGTTGACCACCTACTGTTACCGCAGCATCTCTCACAACCTGGATGAGGTGTTGGAATATGTCTTGACGTCGGGTGTCAATTCGCTTGAGATGCGGGGTGTGTTGGAGGAAGGACTGGGGATACCGCAACCGGCTCGTTTGCCCAAAGGGGCCAACCTGACCGATGCCGAAAAGGCCGAGCGTGCCAAAGCTGCCGCTGAGATCCGTGAGGCACAGCGTCAATGGCGGTTGAACCAGCCGATCCAAAAATATGCCGACATCCGCAAGAAATACAATGATGCAGGTGTCGACATTCACATTGCCAAGTTTGTTCCGAGCAGTTGGTCGGACGAGGAGATCGATTACGCATACAAGGCAGCCATTGCCTTGGGGGCCTATGGCATCACGGATGAGTTCACCGATGAGGCGGCACAGCGGTTGGGTAAATTCGCCGAAAAGCACAACAGCCTGGCCATCTACCATACCCACGGGCAGTTTGGGAAACCCGGATTCGACATCGACAAGTACCTGGGATACTCGAAAGCCAATCGTTTGAATCTGGACATTGGCCACTATTTTGGTTCTACCGGTAAGCATCCGAACGAGATCATCGAGAAGTACCACCATCTGATTCCCAGCATTCACGTCAAGGACAAAACGGGTCCGAACCATGCACAGCCCAATGTAAACAAGCCATTTGGTCAGGGCGAGACCCCCATTGCCGATGTGTTGCTGTTGCTCAAAAAGGAGAAATGGCCGATCAATGTGGATCTTGAGCTGGAATATGACATTCCGGAGGGATCCGATCCGGTGAAAGAGGTGACCAAATGCATCGAGTACATGCGTAACATCCTCGAATAATGGGCGTTCCGGAGGGCAGCAGGCGACGGTACGCTCTGCCCTCCGGAAGCTTTATCCCTTCACCTGGCCGCCTGGGTTTCATCCGGTGGTGGGCCATCCGAAGAAAAGCACTGCCAAGGGTGTCCCTTCTCCGCGATATTCGATAGCTTTGTCTGATCATTGGGAGGGCCGGTATGGAAGATCCGGCAGCGATCCGATGTAAATCATTAAATTCTGCAACGATGATTCTGGCAGTCGACATTGGTAACAGCAACATTGTTTTCGGGGTAACCGGTCAGGAGGGATGGCATCGGGTCTGGCGAATCCAGACTGATGCGGCCAAGACGGCAGATGAGTATGAGGTGATTTTCAACTCCTTGCTGGCAGATGCCTCCATTTCCAAGAGTGACGTGGAGCGAACCGTCATGAGTAGCGTGGTTCCGCGGCTGATCCGCACCTTCAACGAGATGCTGACCCATTTGCTGGGGGCTGCACCGTTGCTGGTTGAACCGGCGCTCTATGGCAAGCTGCCGTTGGAGATCCTGAGTCCGCAGGAGATCGGCACCGACATCGTGGCCGATGCGACCGCAGCCTTTATCCGCTACGGCGGACCCTGCATGCTGATTGATTTTGGGACGGCGATGACCTTCACCACCATTCGCAAATCGGGCAAGATCGAGGGGGTCGCCATTGTCCCCGGACTGCAAACAGCCTTGAAAGCCCTGACCAGCAACACGGCCCAGTTGCGTGACGTGCAGCTGGTTGCTCCGCCATCGGTGTTAGGTGACAATACGATCCATGCCATTCAGTCGGGGTTGGTCTTCGGTTTCGCCGGACTCGTCGACAGCATGGTACGTCGCACGGAGGATGAGTTGGGTGAAAAGCTGAAGGTGATTGCCACAGGCGGACTCTCTTCTGTTTTACGGGGGATCGCCACCAGCATCGACCTGATCGATGAGAACCTGACCTTGGACGGTTTGCATTACATTGCCACCCTGGTTTGACAAGCGGTTGATCCGTAGGGTCAGTGGATCGGCCGTAGCCCTGCGATCCGCCTGATGCTTTGTTATTTGTCAAAAATTCCTTTTCCATGATCCCACAACTGTTACTGATTGCCGGTACCGGCAGCAACGCCGGCAAAACCACCCTTGCCTGCCGGATCCTCCGGGAACTTGGTCATTTGGGATTGGTCGCGGTGAAAATCTCCTCCCATCTGCATCCCCTTACGCCGGGTCTGGAAAAGTTGCGCGAAGGCGAAGGATACGCCCTGCTTGAAGAGACGAATGCAACGACCGATAAGGATACCTCACGGATGCTGGCGGCCGGTGCGACCAGGGTTTGGCTGATCCGATGCGGGGAGGGAGCCTCGGGCAAAGCCTTCCTTGAACTGATGAAGGAGATTCCTGCCGGCACCCCGGTGATTTGCGAGTCGCCCCTTTTGCGGGATTTCGTCGAGCCCGGTCTCTTTGTTGTCATGGATTCGCAGGAGGTTGTGCATCCCAAAACTGCCGAACGATTGAAAAGCCATCCCCATCTTTCTTTTCGGTTGGAAGAGCTGGAGACATTGAAAACGCTCCCTTTTGTCTTCAAACAAGGGAGATGGAGTGTTCAAGGGCAATCCAATAAATCACTGATATACTGACACATATCCGACTGACGGGAAATCATGTTTCGTGCAGTCAGAGGAGGCCAGTGGACCCAAAGGATACCTCACCCGAGAGACCCATCCGGAAGAGCTTCGCCAATTTTCATTTAAAAACTTGCAAATTCTACTTATTAGTAAGTATATTTGCTCCGAACAATAGATCAAAACATGTCGGTAACCCGCGAAAAAATATTGGAATTGGGAGAAAACCTCATCCGGACCAGGGGATACAATGCCTTTAGTTATCAGGATATTTCGACGGAGTTGGGGATCAAGAATGCGGCGATCCATTATTATTTTCCTTCCAAGGAGAATTTGGGTACCAGCATTGTCAGGACCAACATCCAGCGGTTTGAGGAGATGGTCGACAACATGCACAGCCGTCATTTTGATGAGTGGCAACAGCTGGAATCTTTTGTGAAGATCTATGTCAGGAGTCACAGAGAGCAAAAAAAATGTCTGGTGGGGTCACTGGGTCCCGACTACCGAACGTTGAATGAGACCACCCAAGTTGAACTCAAACGGATGATCGAACGGATCCTGAAGTGGCTCACTGATCTTTTGGAGCAGGGGAAGGCCAGGAAGGTGTTTGCATTTCCGGATGATCCGGCCAGCAAGGCCCTCTCCATCTTCTCCAGCCTGGTTGCCAGTCTGCAGTTATCCGGCATCGTTGACAAGATGGATTACAAGAGTTTCTCTCAATCCATTTATGACGATCTGAAGCCATAAAAAATTTGTTGTTCCTACTTATTTACCAGTAAACAGGATTCATTCGAATGTTATGAAAAGAGCTGTAATCACAGGGTTGGGAGCCATAACTCCTCTTGGCAACGATGTCGCTTCCTTTTGGGCAAGCCTGATGGAAGGCAAAAGTGGCGCAGCTGCCATCACGAAGTTTGATACCACGTCGCACAAGACTAAGTTTGCTTGCGAGGTCAAAGGTTTTGATCCTTTGTTAAGTCTGGATAAGCAAGAAGTTCGCAAGACTGATTTATACACCCAATCTGCCATCG
>JAJTBP010000131.1 GCA_021286825.1 Marinilabiliales bacterium
GGTGATCCGAAGTGTGACCGTCACGCCTACTGTCGGAACGCCGACCGCGATCACCGTATCTGCCGGAACCGAGCCAACCTGCCAGCTGACGAACGGAACCACGACCACCACCTATGCCACAACGGCCACCAACAATACCGGCTTCAACTGGTCACTCAGCAATGCAGCGGCCGGCAGCATCAACGCCTCCACAGGCGTGATGACCTGGGCCAACGGATTTGCCGGTTCGGTAAACATCCAGGTAACCGCCAATGGTTGCAATGGTCCTTCGGCTCAGGTGATCCGAAGTGTGACTGTGACGCCTACTGTCGGAACGCCGACCGCGATCACCGTATCTGCCGGAACCGAGCCAACCTGCCAGCTGACGAACGGAACCACGACCACCACCTATGCCACAACGGCCACCAACAATACCGGCTTCAACTGGTCACTCAGCAATGCAGCGGCCGGCAGCATCAACGCCTCCACAGGCGTGATGACCTGGGCCAACGGATTTGCCGGTTCGGTAAACATCCAGGTAACCGCCAATGGTTGCAATGGTCCTTCGGCTCAGGTGATCCGAAGTGTGACCGTCACGCCTACTGTGGGAACACCTGTATTCTCTCTGGGTGCAGCCACAACAAGGTGTCAGGGGGCCGGATCTGTGACCTATTCGGCAACAGCAACCAACAGCACAACCCTCACCTATTCCCTCGATGCAGCCTCGCTATCAGGAGGGAATACGATCGTTTCCGGCACAGGAGTCGTTACATTTGCAGCCGGTTGGAGTGGCACATCCCTCATCACCGCAACCGCAACCGGATGTAACGGACCCACTTCCTCCGTGCATACCGTCACCATCACACCCACCGTGGGAACGCCTGTATTCGCATGGGGAGCGACCTCATCCAGATGTCGCGGCGCAGCTACCGTGACCTACGTGGCAACCAGTACCAACAATACGGGTATCACCTACTCGCTGGATGCATCCAGCCTGGCAGGAGGCAATACCATCGTAGCAGCTTCTGGTGCCGTTACCTATGCGTCTACTTGGAGTGGAACAACGCTCATCACGGCAACCGCTACCGGATGTAACGGACCAGCCTCCTCTGTTCATACCGTCACAACGATTGGGGATGAAACATGGACCGGAACGATTTCAACCGATTGGAATCAAGGCGGCAATTGGTCTTGTGGTTACATTCCCGACCTGCTGTCCAGTGTACAAATTCCCAATGTCGCCAACAAACCGGTCTTAAGCGGAGGAGCCGTAGGTCAGGCAAAAAATGTGACCATTGATTCGGGTTCCTCTCTGACAGTCTCAGCCAATACCTTGCAGATTGGAGGATCGATCAGCAACTCCGGACAATTCAATGCCATAGCCGGAACCATCGAAATGAAAGGATCGGCTGCGCAGACTATTCCAGCCAATCTCTTTTCAACCAATACGATCAATAATCTGATTGTCAACAATCCACAAAATGTTTCCTTAGCAGGAGCTTTGAAAGTCAGCTCCACAGTATTGGTCAACAGCGGGAACCTGATCTCCAATGGATATCTGACCTTACTTTCCACTGCCAGTCAGACGGCTTTGATCGATGGATCCGGTAACGGACAGGTGTCCGGAGATGTGACCATGCAACGCTATCTTACCAACGGTGCAGGATACAAATATCTGGGATCTCCCTTTAGTGATGCAACGGCCGACCAATTGGCCTCCTACCTCAGTACCACTGCTACCATCGAAACCTTCTTCCGATATGATGAGAATCACAAACACTTGGGAGAAGACCAAAGCGGTTGGGTTGCCTATCCATCAGGAAGTCTGAATGTTATGGAAGGATATGCTGCAAATCTGGGTGCAGGCACTCCGGTCAACCCCATTCAGCTTCATGGCACGGTCAACAACGGAAGCCTGAGTGCTTCACTTCTGAATCACAACGGAACCTATACCCAGGGTTTCCACTTGGTTGGCAATCCTTATCCCTCTCCTGTCAATTGGGATCTGATTCATGCCCTGAGTACCAACATCGACGCAGCCATCTATTTTTTCGAATCGAGTGGTGATGAATATTCTGGAAGTTACAGCAGCTATGTTGCCGGTGTTTCAACGGGTCCGCTATCAAACATCATCCCAAGCATGCAAGGTTTCTTCATGCGGGTATCAGATGGTGCATATCCTGTATCGGGTATGCTGGCCATGAACAATGGTGTGCGGACAAATGATCTGAATCCAATCTTCAAAGCGGCTAGTGTAGATTCCCGAATCATCCTTCGCTTTGCTGCTTCCTTCCCGGACAAAAAAACCAAGGCGGATCCTTTTGTAATCTATTTTGACCCCACTTCTTCGATGAAGTTTGACAAAGAGGCGGATGCGTTGAAGATGCAGAATACCAATCCTTCCATTCCAAATTTATATGGGATCACCTCCGATAAAAGGGATCTTTCGATCAGTGCCATTCCCGAGCCAACTGACCCGGAAACTACCTTGCCGTTGGGAATATCGGCAGATACCGATGGAAAAATGCGGATTGAAGCAACCGACATCAGTCAACTGCCATCGAATCTGAAGCTCTACTTATACGACAAGCAAAATGGCACCGCTCAATTGCTCACAGAACAATCTGTTTATGATGTTTCCATAAACAAAGGTGTCATCAACGACCGGTTTGTTTTGATATTCAGAATTTCTGACAAGAATATCCCGACTCCACAGAATGGTGGTCACCTGGAAATTACCCGTACAGGAGGCGAAGTATTTGCCCGGGTAAAACTGGAAGATCAGGAACAGGGGGTACTTGAGGTCCTGAATGTGCTGGGGCAAAAACTCCTTACCCAGCCCGTTTTTGGTGAACAAAGCATCAACCTGAGTTCCCGGTTGTCCTCAGGGGTATTTGTAGTCACGCTTAGAACAGGCAATACAGTTGAATCGGAAAAAACCATTCTTCGAAAATGAGAAAAGGCAGAAAAAAGATTGATAACGGATTTAAGAGCGTGGGAAGGGTCATCCTGGCGATCACCTGGATGCTGCTGTTTCCTGTTTGGGTTTCCGCACAGAAGCTACCCGAGAAACCGCCCATACCTGTCAAACTTACGGTTAGTACCCTGCAGCATCTGGATTTTGGGAAGATCATTCCGACCGGTGTCGCTGGATCAGTAAAGGTTCCCCCATCGGGTATTCCAGTGATCCAAAATGTTTTCTTGATAAGCATACCCACCCCGGGGCTGATCGATGTGGAGTGCCTTCCGGGATCGTTGATCAATATTAGTTTCCCTTCCATTGTGACGTTGACCAGATCCGGACCGGGAACTTTGGATCTGATCAACCTGATATCCGACCATTCTCCCTCCTTCATTACAAAGAGTGCCCACACCTTTGTATATTTTGGAGGCACGCTACAGGTCAACACATTGTCTGCCAACCCAGGAGGCTCTTATGGCGGAAGCATACCCGTTACCTTTACACTCATTCATCAATAAGAGATCCGTTTGCGAGTATTTCAGACACCATATCATACCCATCAGACTACCGAATACTGGTCAGGATCCCGATTCTTGGGTCCGATTTTGGTATTGTACCTACTCCTTTCCTCCATTGGTTTATCAGCTCAGAACCCCGGGGATTATGAAGAGGTGCCAGTATTCTTTCAGGTTCAAACCATAGGAGGTGCCGAAATCACCGGATTGATTCACAACCAGGAAATTCTGTTACCCATCAAGGATGTATTTGATTTTCTAAAGATTAAGAATTCACTTTCCTCCGATATGGATACCTTAACGGGATTCTTTCTCTCCACTGATGCCAAATTCGTGATCAATCATGGCAAACACATCATAAAGTTTTTAAACAAGAGCTATCCCATTCCCGACAACAAACTGATCCGGACAGAAACCAATCTCTATCTTCATTCATCACTTTTTGGATCGATCTTTGGTTTGGATTGCCGTTTTAACGTACGCTCCCTCTCGGTCAATATGTCTACAAAGCTGGAACTGCCCGTGATGCGAGAAATTAGATTGGAGCAAATCCGACAAAATGTAAACCGGATCCAGGGAAACTACAAAGTCGATACTGTTTTGGTACGTGGTAAGCCTGGTTTTCATTTTGGAATGGCCGATTGGTCCCTGATCGCTACCGACGAAATAGGCAAACAAAGTGATGCACGGATTAACCTCAATCTGGGAGCAAATATTGCGGGTGGAGATGCCGCATTTTACCTAAACTATGATACCAAGGAGGTGTTCTCTGAGAAGCAACAGTACTACCACCTTGGTTTTGTCAACAACGATAACAAGTGGCTCAGACAAAGTTTGTTTGGCAAAATATCCACCGAATCGGTGTCCTCCATCTACAGTCCGGTTATTGGATTCAAACTGACCAACAGTCCAACGACCTACCGTACTGCCTTTGGCACCTATCCCATAAGCGATTACACCCATCCGGGATGGATGGTTGAACTGTATGTCAACAATGTGCTGGTGGATTACAAAAAGGCTGATGCGTCCGGATTTTATTCTTTCCAGGTCCCGCTAGTTTACGGAAGCTCCAACATTAAACTGCGGTTTTACGGTCCATGGGGAGAAGAGCAGACCAAAGAGCAAAGTTTTTCTGTGCCATACAATTTCTTGCCGAAAAACGAATTGGAATATTCCGTTTCGGGCGGAATTGTAGAAGACGGCATGCAATCCCTCATTGCCAAAGCGAAATTGGATTATGGTTTGACAAAGAACATCACCATTGGCACCGGATTAGAATTTCTCTCTTCCGTAACAACAGGAACCACCATGCCCTTTGTCAACCTGTCGGCTCGCATTTTGCCAGCTTGGGTAGTCAGCGGTGAATATATGTACGGGGTAAGATTTAAAGGGATAACAACCTATCAGCTTCCAGGAAATATGGAAATCGAAGCGGATTATACCAAATACAAGGAGGGGCAAAAGGCGGTCAATTTCAACTATCTTGAGGAAAGAAAATTCATTGTGACCGTTCCGCTCAAAGGAAGATCCATGTCCATTTACAACCGCGTAACTTTTGACCAGATCAAATTGCCAATTTCCGGTTACTCGACAGCAGAATGGCTCCTTTCAGGAAGTTTCCTGGGCATGAATACCAACCTGACCAATTACGCGATGTTTGCCAATAGCAATCAACCTTACCTATACAGCAACCTCGCTCTTTCCTTGCGATTGCCCAAAAATTTCACCTTCATCCCGCAAGCACAATATGAGATCAGTCACAACCGTTTGGTTGCCTTGAAGGCAGGTGTGGAGAAATATTTTTTTGGCAACGGTTTTTTCTCTGTATCCTTTGAAAACAACCTTGCCAGCAACATGCAAAGCATACAGTTTGGCGTGCGCTACGATTTTCGCTCAGTGCAGACGAGTATGACATCCCGGATTTCCAACAATGGAACTACCGTTATGGGATCGGCCAGGGGAAGTTTGGTCGTCGATCCCGAGAATCATTATGTGGGAACAACCAATCGCTCGGAAGTTGGAAAGGGAGGAATTGTTTTTGCACCTTTCCTGGATTTAAACTGCAACAACAAGATGGATCCCGGTGAACCAAAGGTTGTGGGATTGGATGTTCGAATGACGGGGGGGCTGGTGAAAGTAAATGATCGGGACTCGACCATCCGAGTTACTTCAGTAGAACCTTTTACCCCTCATCTCGCGGAAGTTGAAAACAATTTTGAAAATATTGCCTGGAAAATCAGGAACAAATCTTTTAGTGTGACGGTGGAACCCAATGTTTACCGAAGAATAGATATTCCGGTTTGGGTAGTTGGGGAAGTAACCGGAACCATCAGTGAAGAAAAAAACGGTTCCAGTGGTGGCATAGGCAGAATGCTCCTTCTCATCTACGATAGGGAAGGAAAACTCGTTGGCAAAACGCTAACCGAACCCGATGGTTACTATAGTTATCTTGGACTAAAACCAGGGAACTACCGCATAGCGATCGATCCCAGTCAGCTCAACAAATTAAATTTCAAGGCAAGTCCGGGTGAATATCCTTTCACGATAAAGACCGATTCAAATGGTGACATCGTAGAAGGGGTCGATTTCGTTGTCAAGAAGAAATAAAGTGCTCATTCTCCAAGGATGAATGGATTTCTAGCGTAACATGTACCGCACATACGTTCGCACCGTTGTGTATTTATGGCAAATTCCCCTCTGCTGTAGTCTGCATTCCAATCACATGAAAATTTTATTACGCAGTTAAAATTCTGATTGTATGATACATACATTTGAATTTGCAGAGAATTGAAATTTCTGGCATGCTAATTGTGATGATTGTCAATTAGGAAGGATTGATGTAACTTTTTTAACCAGATTAAACTATAATATCCCATAAGGTCAACTCCCCTTCATCCAAAGTTTTGCATAACTTTGCTGGAGTTCGCCAAAAGGATACGGATAGGGAGCCAATTGTTGGTTTGTTTACAGGTGAGGATAACAAATTTAAATTGATTGGATGATTAGAAAAGTTTTGCAATAAATTTTCTTCCGTTATGCTAAACAATGTGGTACAGAAAATTGTCTATGTATCATTGTACCAAAAGCAGAGATCTGGCCTTTGACCATAATTGATTCGACACATTGACTTATTGTACTTAATGGAAGCAAGATCAAGAGTTTGTCTACCTACGGATAGTATGTACAGGCACCTCATTCGAAGATGGGGTGTGAAATCGTTGCTTTTGCTATCACTCTTGATTGCTCTTTCGCAACTCGTACAGGGGCAGACCACCACAACTTTTACCCTAACATTAAGCGGTACTACCAATTGGAGTGCTGCATCTTGGGCTAAATCCGGTGGAACCACGAATGCTACCTATCCTGGACAGACTGGATATACAGGAGAGAATGCTGGTGATGTACACATTGTGGTGATCAATACCAACAACACCAACACCCGGACGCTGACATACAATATCGCTACTTCTCAACACATCAGCGATGTTACCATCAATTCATCACCTGGTACTGTGAACCTGAGTATCGGTGCCAACGTCATCACCATTAACGGAAATCTAAGTGGGGGAGGTACGTTAACCTGTGGGAGCGGAACAATCAACCTTGCCGGTTCAAACAATCATACCGGAACCTTTACCTATGGCACCGGAACCTTCAACTACATCGGTACCAATGCGCAGAATGTTCGTGGAACAACTTATTACAACCTAACCATGTCTAACGGTGGTATTAAAACGCTTCAAGGCAATACTACTGTCGTTAGCAACCTGACTGTTCAAACTGGAGCAACACTGGATTTCAATACCTATACAGCCAACCGGTCTGCGGGCGGAGGGACCCTCACCGTTGCCGGAACGATCCTTTTGGGTGGAACGTCTGGCGGTCAAACTGGCAGCAATTTCCCGTCCAATTTTAACGCGCTGACCATGACCGGAGGAACGGTGAACTATGATAATGCAACCGGTGGTCAGACGATTTACAGTACGCCCAGTTACAATGTACTGACCCTTGGCAACACAAGTGGAACACAGACAGCAGGTGGAACCCTCACAGTAGCAACCCTGAACAACACCAACAGTGGTAGCATTCTGAACATGGGTACCAATGTGTTGACCGTAACAAATGTCAACAACTCAGGGACCATCAGGACCCAAAATACATCGGCTACACCTCTTTCCACAGGCAAAACCTGGGGTGGAACAGTCGAGTATTACGCTGCGGGAAACCAAACGGTCTCGTCGGGAACTTACAACAATCTGACGCTTTCCACCAGTGGTGTAAAAACAGTTACCGGAGCAACAGTCAATGGCGTATTGTCCAGAGAAGGAACCACCACAACGACGGGTTCCGCCCCTTCCTTTGGCGCCAATGCGACCCTTCAGTACATGGGATCTACAGCCCAGACTACCGGTGTGGAATTCCCGGCTACCTTTTCGGGCTCCGGGGGATTGATCATAAATAATTCCTCAGGGGTGACCCTAAGTGTCTCCCCTACGCTAAACGGTCCACTGACGTTATCTTCAGGTACCCTGAATCTAAATGGCAAAATCTTAACACTTGGGACCAACAGCAGCTATGCTTGCGGAGGAGGATCCATCAATGGCAATGCTGGATCCCAGTTCATCATCAATGGTACCACTGCAACCAATTTACCCAGTGGCACCTACCAGGATTTGACCATCAACCGTTCGGGAGGAGTCTCGCTTTGTGGCAACACAACGATTAACGGGAACTTGACGCTCACTGCCGGAACCTTTGCTGTGGGTGGAAACTCACTGACCCTGAATGGACCGGCTATTTTAGGGGTGCCCGGAAATTTAAATACCATCTCGACATCTTCGCTGTTGTTCGGTGGTTCATCGGCAGGGGTAAGCATTCCTTCCAGTGTCAGCACCCTTTTGGGCCTTACCATCAACAATGCTTCAGATGTAACCCTCAACAGCCCGATTTCCATCAATGGTACCCTGACCCTGACAAACGGATCCCTCCTTTCCACCTCCACAAATTATGTCACCGTTCTGAATACAGCGGTTGGCAGCGTGACTACTGCAGGCGGTTATGTAGATGGACCCTTGGCCCGAACACTCTTGGCAAACGTGGGTTCTGACGGAACTACCTATTCTTTTCCTGTTGGTGATGGGGCGAACTACAATCCGATCGATTTGGTCAATATCCGTACCGGTGCTACTACTCCGGTAATTCGTGTGACTGAATCTTCTACCGGGGCATCTTCAACAGACGGTCCGACCCTATCATCCGTTGATCCCAGAAACTGGTTTTTGGAGACCTTAAGCGGTAACTTCACAAGTACCTATGTCCGACTCACCGATACCGGTATTGATGCCACCATGAGCGTCGGACAATCAAATGCCCAAAGCGGCCAGTATTCCTCCGCAGGTGTAACCGCTTATACCGCGACCACCATTACATCGGGACAGGCAGTCAGCTCCAACAAATATTTTGCGATTGGTACTTCCACGGTAAAGACATACTATTCCTACCAATCGGGTGATTGGGCCTCCAGCAGCACCTGGACACGTGACCCATCCGGATCCTTCTGGGTAAATGCCGGTGTTCCGACTTCGCAGGACAATGCCGTGATCCTGAATGGCCGGACGGTAACAGTCAACTCCAATTCAAAAAGTACTGCCTCACTCGAGATTCGCCTGGGAGGAACGTTGGACCTACAGACCTACAACGGCCACAATTTTGGGGTCGTTTCCGGTCAAGGGGTCATGAAATTGTCTTCAGGAAGCTTCCCTTCCGGTACCTTTACCGATTTTGTGGCAGCGGATGGAGGAACCGTCGAGTATTACAATTTGAACAACGCAGGAATCAGTAGTACGCAACTCACCTACAACAACCTGATTGTTTCCAACTATACCACCAATGCCTACAATGTTTATTTGAACAATGCATCCAATAACATCACCTATACACTAAACGGAAACTTTGATCTCAAAACTTTTTCAAGTGGATCGCTTACCTTTAGTTTCGGAAACAGCACGGCATCCGACAACCTGATCAACATGATTGTAAATGGCAACTTCACAGTTGCTGCCAATTGTAACGTAAGGGTGAACAATTTTGCTTCCTCTCATACGATTCCAGATCCGGCC
>JAJTBP010000001.1 GCA_021286825.1 Marinilabiliales bacterium
ATTTGACCAAATACAATGAGCCTGTTGGATTGTTGACAGTTACTGGTCCGAAGACTCTGGTTCTTCCTGCCGACGCAGCTGGTCCGATCGTTTCTGCAACTGCTGAAACAGTTACTTTGGCTAAACATGACTGTGTTATTGTTCCTGCCATTGCCGCTGTTAAGTATCTGACTTTGGGTGCCATCAATGCTGCTTATGTAGTTCCTGGAACTGTTGTTACAGCAAGCATCAGTGGTAAAGTTACTACGGCTATTCCGATGGTAACTCCTGCTGCTGTTACGGTTACTTCACCGGTTCTGACTACCCTTACATTGGGTGGTACCTTGAGCAGTGCAGTTGTTGCTACCAACCCGTTGTTGACTTCTTTGACTACTTCAGGTGTGATCAACTCTCTGACAGTTAATGGCAATGCAATCATCACTGGTCTTAACCTTGCTCACACCCACTATGTAGGTGGTCCTGGTTCAACCATGATTGTGAACGCCAACCCGAAATTGACTTCATTGACAACTTCAGTTGACAAATTGAACACATTGACAGTTACCAACAACGTTCTTCTTACATCTTGCAACTTTGCTTCTTATGTAACTCCGCTGTTGGGTGGTACTTCATTTATCACAATTGGTAATAATAAACTGACAGGTGATTTTGCTCCTGCAACTGCCGCTACTTTGACCACTCCTTACATCCAGACAGTTATTAAATCAGCTGATCTGAAAACTCTGAGTGCTTACGTTGCTGCAACCAAAGCTCAAACTCTGCCGGCTCCTGTTGCTCTTGTAATCAGTGTTGATGTGGACAATGTATCACTGAACGGTGCTGCACTTCCTTCGCCTGCTATTGCTCTTTCAACAAGAATGGCTTTGTCTGATCCTTCACACTTGCCAGCATATCTTGGTGCAAACATTTCTACTGCTGCCGACTGGACATTGATTCAGTAAGCATCATGGAATAACTTTAGTTTTCAATACTTGAGAGCCTCCCCCGGGAGGCTCTCTTTTTTTATGTCGTCTGATGGAATGTCGTCTGATGGAATCTTCCTTTTGGATCCTGGCAACAAAAAAGCCACCCCCAATTGTGGGAGTGGCTTTTCGATTGTCTGGTATTTGTTTCTTACTAGCGCATCGCCTTGACCCTTTCGAGAGCCATTTCCCTGAGCTTGTATTTCTGAATTTTGCCACTGGCAGTCATGGGAAATTCGCTGACAAAAAAGATGTAGCGCGGAATCTTGAAGCGTGATATCTTGCCACGACAATAGTCGGCGACATCTTCCTCACTAA
Source organism: Marinilabiliales bacterium (assembly GCA_021286825.1). Classification (GTDB taxonomy): domain Bacteria; phylum Bacteroidota; class Bacteroidia; order Bacteroidales; family Prolixibacteraceae; genus CAINVV01. The sequence goes on from JAJTBP010000001.1 coordinate 1,281, forward strand.
GGGAGGAACCCGCTTTTTTCTTGATGAAGGCTCCCACTTCTTCCCCATACTTTTCACTGGCTACGCCGACAATTTCTACGGCCTCGATGTCGGGATGCGTGTAAAGGAAATTTTCGATCTCCCTGGGGTAAACATTTTCGCCTCCGCGGATGATCATGTCCTTGATGCGACCTGTTACCTTGAAATAGCCATTTTCATCCATGACCCCTAGGTCTCCGGAATGTAGCCATCCCCGGCTGTCGATGGCTTTGGCTGTCGCCTCTTCATTCTTATAGTAACCTTTCATGACATTGTAACCCTTGCAGCAGAGCTCTCCCTGTTGACCCACCGGCATCTCTTCTCCGGTTTCTGGATCGGCCACCAAGACCTCCACTGCCGGATAGGCCTTTCCTACCGTTGTTGAGCGTATTTCGGGGGGATCAGATACCCGGGTTGCGGTCATCCCCGGAGAGGATTCTGTCAGCCCATACACAATGATCAGTTCGGTCATGTTCATCTTGCTCATGACGGCATTCATGGTCTCTATCGGGCAGGGAGCCCCTGCCATGATCCCTGTCCTTAAAGAGGAGAGATCGAAAAGCGGGAACATCGGATGGTTCAGCTCGGCTATAAACATGGTGGGGACACCGTACAGGGCCGTGCAGCGTTCTTTCTGGACCGAGGCAAGCACTGTCAGCGGATCGAAATTTTCCACCATCACCATCGTGGCACCGCTTGTAATGATGGCACAAAGGGCCAAAACACAGCCAAAGCAGTGGAATAAGGGTACACAGACACACAACCGCTCATCGGCCGAATAATTCATGCAGGAGGCGGTGGCATGGCCATTGTTGAGGATGTTGTGGTGGGTCAGCATGACTCCTTTGGGAAAACCAGTTGTGCCGGAGGTATACTGCATGTTGACCACATCGTAACAGGAGACTGCAGCACAACGTGATTTTAATTCATCGTCTTGCGTCTGACTTCCCAGCAGTATGAGCTCCGGTGTATTGTACATTCCCCTGTGCTTTTCCGGACCCATGAAAATGACGTTCCTCAATTCAGGAAAGGACTCACTCTTCAGGTAGCCCCGTTGACTCTCCTTCAACTCAGGAACCAATTCGTAAACCATCTGAATGTAATCAATGTCACGCCAGCCATTGACCAGGCAAAGCGTATGCAGATCGGAATTTTTTACGAGATAGGCCAACTCATGGGAGCGGTAGTTCGTGTTGACAGTTACCAGGACGCCACCGATTTTCGCCGTGGCAAAAAAGTAGGTCAGCCAATCGGGAACATTGTTGGCAAAGATGCCCACTTTGTCACCGCGTTTTACACCCAGGAGTATCAGGGCTTTCGCCAAATTGTCCACGCGTTGGTTAAAGGTTGCATATGAGAAGCGCAATCCCCTGTCGGGATAGACCAAGAAATCTTTATCGGGAGTCAGATCGGCCCATTGTTCCAGAAACTGGCCGAAAGTTTTTTCTAGTAATTCCATAAATCAGGTTGTCTGATGGCTAATGAGAGAATGGGTTGAGACCTTTGCAATCGGTCGGGATGACTGAGTGAATGGCCTGCTTTCAGAAGGGGGCATACACAACGGCCAGGATCCTTCCCGGTTGGCCATCCGCCGAATGTACATGATGGCTGACTACTGAATCGTAATAGATGCTATCCCCCTCACTCAGCAGATATTTTTGCTGGCCATAGGCAATTTCAACGCTGCCTGAAAGAACATAAATGAACTCTTCGCCTTCATGAGCCGACAGATTGTGGACCTGCCCTACCTCTGGAGCAATATCGATGATAAAGGGTTCCATGTGCCGGCCCTATTTGTTTCCGGCAAGCGGCAGAAACAGAAGTGAATGGTTGGTCTCATTGTTTGTTGTAGAGAAATGGGCACCTGGTTGCAGTTCCTCTTTGCGGGTGACCACTGGTCCCAGTTTGTCGAGGTCATCCAGAAAAGTACCCAGTCTAACCCCAAGGACACGTGCCACTTTGATTAAGTGCCCAAGCGAGGGAATTGTCATCCCCCCTTCCATTTGCTGGACCATCTTTACCGTGAATCCGCACCTTTCGGCCAACTCTTCCCGGGTAATTTTTTTATCTGTTCTGATTGTTGCAATTTTGGCTCCTATTGGAATAATTTCATTCATATTGTTGGTGTTTTATTTCAGGATGCAATAAAAATAAGCAAATTACTGAAGGAATGAATTTTTTGTCCGGTGGATTCTGTTGAAGGTAATGTTTATTTAATTCTTTCTGGTGGGCATATGAAAGAGGAGTTGATTCCCGGCCAATTGATCCGTTCCGAGAGGTAGATTTTGGCTGCAGTGGTACGAAAGCCCATCGTATCATTTTGACCAGTCATGCGTAAAAGCAGACAGGAGTGGTTAACATCGATGGTCTTTGCTTCCGATGGATTGGGGGATCATCAGTCAACTATTTGAGTAATTTTGGCAAAAATTGCATCATGGAAAACAAAATCGTCGTTGCTGTGACCGGTGCAAGCGGTGCCCTTTATGCAAAACGGCTGCTTCAAAAGTTGGAAGGACTTGCGGTACCCCAGGGTCAGTGCAGTGTTGTTTTTTCCGGAAACGCAAAGGATATCTGGGCCTATGAGTTGAACGAGGAATTTCAGGAGGGGAGCTTTCCTTACCGGGTTTTTGACAGGCGGGATTTCAAGGCTCCCTTTGCCTCCGGTTCTGGCGGCTACCGGACCATGGTGGTGATTCCCTGCTCGATGGGGACGATGGGCCGATTGGCCACAGGTGTCTCGGACGATCTGATTACCCGTGCTGCCGATGTGATGTTGAAGGAGCGTGGTAGGCTCATCCTCGTTCCCCGTGAGACCCCCTACAACCTGATTCACCTCCGGAACATGACCACGCTGACTGAGGCGGGAGCTGTCATTGTCCCCGCTACACCCTCCTTTTATTCGCAACCCCAAACGATCGAACAGCTAGTAGACACGGTTGTCGACCGCGTTTTGGAATTGGCTGGTTTCGGACATCAAGGCTTCAGTTGGGGAAGCTGAGATTGAAGCAACTGAATTCCTCCGTTTCAGGCGAAAGCAAGCGTGGCGATGCTGACCCGGATGTCCGGAATCTCAAGCAGTAGGGATGCACAAGCCTCCAGGGTGGCACCGGTGGTCACGACATCATCGATCAGCAACAGGTGTTTTCCGCACAGTTCCTCTGGCTTGAGGAGGTCAAACAGCGTGTTTACATTCTCCCATCTTTCGTATCTGCCCTTGTGGGTCTGGGTTTCCGAGTGATGCTGCCGGATCAGGTAGTGATTCAAAACCGGAATTTGCAGAATGGGAGACATGGCTTCCGCAATCACATGGCTTTGGTTGTACCCGCGTGTCTTCTCCCTCCTGGGATGCAAAGGAACGGGGATCAGTCCCTCCAGTTGGTTGTAGTTTGGACTTCTTTTCAACTCATGAGCCAAGAGTTGACCGAGGCGGCGGCCGGTTTCCCTGTCTCCCTTGTATTTTAGGCGGTGTAGCATGTGTTGCAGTTTGTTTCCCTTGTCGAAGCGGCAAAGTGCCATGGCATGTTCGATCCTCACACGACCCCAAAATACCTGCTCCACCAGATTGTCCCGTTCTGTGGCGAATCCTGTAAAGGGCAGGTCCGACAGGCATTCCAGACAGAGCACGTCCTCACCCCGAACCAACAGAGTGCCGCATCCCGAACAGTAATCCGGATAAAAAAGTTGCAGGAAATCATTTGTCCACCGGATGAGTATTTTCCTTTGCATGGTCATCGGCTGATCCAAACATAAGTTAACCTTTTTCGGGCAGAAAAACGAATTCCGGAAGGGCAAAAAAAGAGGGTGAACCGATTGGATTCACCCTCTGATCATTTCTTAAGACCTATAGATTGAAAGCCTTCTTGATCTCTTCGATGTAATCAAGCTTTTCCCAGGTAAACAGTTCGACTTCCAGTTCCTTGTTGCCAAAATAGGCCGATTCAAACTTTTTCGTGACCTTTCGGGGCGTCCGGCCCATGTGACCGTAGGAGGCGCTCTCCTCATAGATCGGATTGCGAAGTTGGAGGCGTTGCTCGATCGCGTAGGGCCTCAGGTCGAAGATGGAGGCAATCTTATCGGCGATTTCATTGTCGTGCAAGGGAAGTTTGGAAGTCCCATAAGTGTTGACGTAGATGTTGACCGGTTGTGCTACACCAATGGCATAGGCCAACTGAACCAACATTTCGCTGGCCACACCTGCAGCCACCATGTTTTTGGCGATGTGACGGGCGGCATAGGCAGCAGACCGATCTACCTTCGACGGGTCTTTGCCGGAGAAGGCACCACCACCGTGCGCCCCGCGACCGCCATAGGTGTCTACGATGATCTTTCTCCCGGTCAACCCGCTGTCGCCATGAGGTCCTCCAATCACGAATTTGCCGGTTGGATTGACATGCAGGATGAATCCCGGATCAAAGAGTTTACGGATTCTCTCCGGAAAGAGAGCCTTGGTGGCAGGAACCAAAATGTTGCTGACATCCTCGCGGATTCTGGCAAGCATCTTTTCATCATCCGGATCGAATGGATCGTGTTGTGTTGAGATGACCAGGGTGTGAATCTTCACCGGTTGGTTGTTGTCGTCATAGGCTACGGTAACCTGCGATTTGGCATCCGGTCTGAGATAGGTCATCACTTTGCCTTCCCTGCGGATCCGTGCCAGTTCCTTCAACAAGGCATGGGCCAGTTCCAGCGGAAGGGGCATGAAATTGTCTGTTTCGGTGCAGGCATAACCAAACATCATCCCTTGGTCTCCTGCACCCTGGTTTTCCTGTTCCTTCCTTTCCACACCCATGTTGATGTCTGGGGACTGTTCATGCAGGGCCGTTAAGACGCCACAGGAATCTCCGTCGAACTGATATTCGGCTTTTGTGTAACCTATTCTGTTGATGACTTTTCTGGCCACCTCCCGTACATCGACGTAGGTTTCGGATTTAATTTCTCCGGCCATGATCACTTGTCCCGTTGTTACCAACGTCTCGCAAGCCACTTTTGATTTCGGATCATATGCGAGGAACTCATCCAGTACCGCATCCGAGATCTGATCCGCTACTTTATCCGGATGTCCTTCTGATACTGACTCTGAGGTAAATAAATATCCCATTTTGATAAAATTGTGTCACTCTGAGGGAGCGACCGATGAATAAAAAATGTTTGGATGGGAGATTGTACGGGAAAGTTAACACCTATGTTTTAGCATTTTTTTCCGTGGTTGCAATCAATCAAATCCATCCACGGTGCAAAGATAGGGATATTTCATCGAATTGCAAATCCTGTTCAGTGCTTTGTTCCGCTGAAGTTCCTGTTTGGTACCCCAATAACCCAAAAAAGGGAGAGGGCAGGATGTTATTTTTGGCGATCCGCCGTAAGGCAAATCATGAACTTTGATTAGCTTTGTTTGCAAATCCTACTAATGACTCATTTCCATGATTGTAAACATTGCTCACACACCTGTCGAATTGGGCAGGGCCGCAGCCGCAAGAGTGGCGGCAGCTCTTCATGAGGCGGTAGTCCGGCAAGGCCAGGCAAGGTTGCTGGTATCGACCGGAAGTTCGCAGTTTGAAACCCTTGCTGCCTTGATTGGCCATGCAATAGACTGGCCAAAGATTGAGGTCTTCCATTTGGACGAATACGTGGGTTTGCCGATGGAACATCCGGCAAGTTTCCGGAAATATCTTTATGAACGGTTCATCCGCCACATTCCGGTCAAGGCTTTCTATCCCGTTAGCGGAGAGGGAGATGTGGAGGAAAACATTCGTCAGCTATCTGCCCGGATACAGGAGATGCCCATTGATGTGGCACTGATAGGAATTGGAGAAAACGGCCACATTGCGTTCAATGATCCGCCGGCTGATTTTGAGACAGAAGTGCCCTACCTTGTGGTAACGCTGGACGAGAAATGCAAGATGCAGCAGGTCAACGAAGGGTGGTTCCCCTCATTGGAGGCAGTGCCTGTCAAGGCCATCTCCATGAGTGCCCGTCAGATCATGAAAAGCAAAATCATTGTGTCGGCCGTTCCGCACAGCGTCAAAGCGGATGCGGTGGCCAAGACGCTGTCGGGAGAAGTCTCTCCCCTTGTGCCGGCAACGCTTCTGAAGCAGCACCCCGACTGGTTGCTCTGTCTGGATGCCCATTCGGCTGCCGGCGTAATAAAAATCTAAAACCGGATTGGGTTTCGGGGAGTGTGACTTCCCGGCGGTTTTTCGCAAACCCAATGCTTGCGGCCAATTTGTGCCGTCGGATTCCAATTTATTGTTTATCCCAAGATCAATCATCGCATGGAGAGTTTGACTGGCCTTCACTATCAAACCGGTGAGGTTGTTACGTTGGAAATATTGGACGGATGGATCCGGGCCGTACGACCCGAGCCTAACCGTTGGGACCCCGGTTTGCCAGTGGTTGCACCCGGACTGATCGATAATCAGGTCAATGGTTTTGCCGGGATTGATTTTTCGGGTGAAGCGCTGACCGTTTCACAGGTAAGCCATGCCGTATCCAGGTTATGGGAGACCGGCATCACGAGTTTTCTTCCCACGGTTATCACCCATACTCCTGAGCGGATCGTCCAGAATCTGTCCCTCCTATCAGAGGCAGCTACGGATGGGTTAACCGGACTTTCCATTGCAGGAATTCATCTGGAGGGGCCATTCCTCTCCGGAGAAGAGGGATTCAACGGTTGTCACCGGAAAGAGTGGCTGGCGATGCCGGACGCTGCGTTGCTGGACCGGTTTAGGGAAGCATCCGGGGGAAAGCTTTTGCAGATCACCTTGGCACCTGAATTGCATGGTGCCATCGATTTGATTCGTCATTGCCGGCAACTGGGGATCGTCGTGGCGATCGGTCACACCAATGCTTCGGCCCCGGTGATAAGGGCTGCGGTGGAGGCGGGGGCGACCTTGTCGACTCATCTGGGCAACGGTTGCGCCAACTGGATTCATCGGCACAACAATCCGATATGGCCGCAACTGGCGGAGGAGGGGCTGGTTCCCTCCCTCATCGCCGACGGGCATCATCTTTTGCCTGAGGAGCTGCTCGTTTTTGCCCGGGCAAAGGGGAAAGAGCGGATTTTGCTTACCTCCGATGTAACCTATCTGGCCGGCATGCCAGCAGGCCGTTATCGTTTTGGAGGCGGCGATGTGGTGCTTACCAGCGATGGCTTGTTGAAAAGTGCCGATCAGGATTGTTTGGCAGGAGCCTCCTTACCGTTGTTGAAGGGGGTCGAACGGATGTCGACCCTCCCGGGATTCACGCTGGCCGATGCCATACGCATGGCGTCTGCACAGGTAGCGCAGGCTTATGGCTGGCATGACAGGGGAGAGCTACTTCCGGGCATGCGTGCAGATCTGGTCCTTTTACAGGTCGGGGATGGGAAGATAGCGGTGCGAAAGACCCTGGTAGCCGGAAAGGTTGTTTACAATTCAGAAATATGAGTGCGATCGATTTTGTTGTACTGTTTGGATACCTCCTGGGCATCACCCTTTTCGGGCTGTACATGTCCCGCAGGATCAAGAGTAGTGACAGTTTTTTCAGGGGAGAGCGAAAGTTTTCCTGGTGGATCATGATGGGACAAGCCTTTGGAACCGGAACCCATGCTGAGATGCCGGTTGCCCAGGCAGGAGCCACCTTCGGACACGGTTTTGCCACCATCTGGTACCAATGGAAGAACATGTTGATCACCCCTTTCTATTGGCTGATCGCTCCCTTTTACCGAAGAAGTGAGCGAACAACAGTCGGCGAGATCGTGGAAGATCGTTATGGCCGGACGCTGGGATTGATTTATTCGATTTTTGCCATCGCCTTTTTTGTTTTCAACATGGGGGCCATGTTGCAAGGGGCTGCCAAAGTGATTTCCATTGCAAGTGGGGATCTGATCTCCCCCAACGGGGTGGTGGTGGCCATGACGGTTGCCTTTATGATCTATAGTTTTGCGGGAGGATTGGTTTCGGCCGCCTATACCGATTTCATCCAATCGTTCCTGATTATCCTGCTTTCGATGATGTTGATTCCTTTGGGACTGACTGAGGTGGGAGGGTTTTCAGGCATGAAGCAGGTGCTACCCGCCCATTTTTTTGACCTCTTCAACAACGACAGCGGAATTACCGGATTTACCCTGGCCATGCTGACACTCAACGGGATTGTCGGGATTACAGCCCAACCCCACATGATCTCGATGTGCGCCACAGGAAATACGGAGAGATCTGGCCGGATAGGTCAGACCTTCGGATCGATGGTCAAGCGAGTGGTGACGATCGGATGGGCCCTGACTGGACTCCTTGTGGCGGCATTGGTGATCAAGAATCAGGTAACCTTGAAGGATCCGGAGATGGCTTTTGGCTATGGCAGCAGAATGTTGCTTGGACCAGGATTGACCGGTTTGATGCTGGCTGCCATTGTTGCCGCCAACATGTCGGGATGCTCCAATTTTATGGTCAACATCGGAGCGCTGTTCACGCAGAACTTCTACAAAAAATATGTGAATACTGAGGCCTCGGATCAACTCCTGCTTAAGATGGGCAGACTTTCCGGTTTGTTGTTGTCGATCCTGGCTGTCATTTTCGCCCTTAGCATCAAGAATGTCCTGCATGCCTTCCTTTTCACGGAGACTTTTGCCGCCTTCATGGGCATCATGTTTTTGGGAGGCATCGTATGGAAACGTGCCAACCGGTATGGTGCCCTTGCCTCCATTGTGGTTTCCGTTGCCACCTACTACACCGTCAACATCCTTGGAACTGGTGAAGTGGCACTGGTTTACAAATGGATGCCGACACCTTTTGCCTGGTCGATGGGTCTTGGATTTGCCTTTTTTCTAATGGTAAGCAGCCTTACCAGACCTGAAGAGAAGGATCGTATGGAACATTTCTTTGACAACATGCGGCGCAAATCGGATGCCGTTGTGCCGGATGCAGATGGGCGAAAACCGCTGGGAGAGAAGACAGGTGATGATCTGCTGTTGCTGGACTTGCCGGGATGGCGGAAGCGCTCCCGATGGCACAATTTCTTCTTCCGTTACCGGGAAGACCTGATCGGATTTTTCCTTTGCTGGCTCACGGTAGGTGCACTGATCCTGTTGGCCTGGGGAATTCTGCAGATCGGGTAGGGTCAGAGCGGATCATTTGCTCTTTCTACATTTTTTGAAAAGGAAGGAAGGGGTGGTTTTGGTCAGAAAGGGGGATCGCCTTTCCCAAAAGAGCGACTCAGCATTTCCGGTGAGTTGTCGTACCCGTGGATGAATTACCCAAACAAAAATCGCAGGCGGATGAGGATGCCTGCGACTTTTGTTTGGTAGATCCGGATTTTCCGAATGTGCTAATCCCGGATTTTGGGATAGGGGGTTTTCCCTTTTGCCGTGAACCAGAGGATCTTGTTGAAAAGTTCTTCGTCACCATCATCAATCCCGTCGAACTGTGGTTCCATGCTTCTTCTGGCATAGCGTAGGGCAGTTCCCTTCAGGGCTTTGAGTTCCGGATTCATTTCATCCAATGGGATGTTGTTGGGAAGTGCCTTGTAAGGTGTCAGATCGGGTTTGGCGGTGAAGCAGTCGAACATGGGCATGGCTGTTGCATCCAGAATATTCATGGGTGGAATTCCCAAAATCTGTTCGATGGTTCTTACCATGGAGACCTGGTTGTAGTGGGTATGAACCAGTCCGCGGCTACGGGTGTAAGGGCTGATGACGGTACCAACGGTTCGGTAGGCCGAGACATGGTCCCAACCATCTTGTGAATCATCTTCGGTAATGAAAATGGCGGTATTTTGCCAGAAGCGACTCTTGGTAAGGGCTTCAATGATTTGAGCGACAGCCAGATCGTTGTCGGCAACCATGGCACGTGGTGTTGGAATGCCTGGCCGCGTTCCAGAGGTATGGTCATTGGAGAGTGCCATGATCATCAATTCCGGTAATTTGTCACCTTGCTGCTCTTCCAGCTCCTTGAGTTCCTTGATGAAGATGGAGGCTCTTTGGACATCCGATACCATGTGGTTATCCGATGAGGGGAAGGTCTGGCTCAGGATCGCTTCCACCGGCTTGATGGTGGTAATATTTTTGAAGTTCAACGGTTCCTTGTTGAGGAATCCTTTGTAGATGCTGGTCCAGGTTTGGCCTTTCTCAAATTCACATTCACACGCTTCTCCATAAATCTTGACAGATTTTCCATGAGCCAGGGCATTGTCCCAAATGAAACCAGTAGGCGAATAGACCAGGGCATCGTATTGGACATGCGGATAGCTGCGGATCCAGGCGCGAACAGATTTTTCCACATAATCCGTGACGATGGAGGCATCTGTCCATTGGTGACCCTCAGCCGAACATTTGCCAGAGACGTAGTAGTTGTCCATGTGCAGGAAGTCCTGGCAAAGTTTGTGCATGTTGGGGGTGATCTTATTGCCGTAGATGGTAAGGGTTGAATCGCCATCCCCTTGCTTCATGTCTCCCAGCACCTGATCATAGGTACGGTTTTCCTTGATGATGTAGAGGATGTGCTTGATTGGCGAGGGTTCACCAATCCGTTCGGGAACCGGAACAGGCTCTGCCTTCTTACGTGGCAGTCGGGCCGTTACGTCCAGCCTGAAGTGCTGATTGGCCTTTTTGACTCTCTCGGTCAGTTTGGCCGGATCCTTTCTCTCCGGTACCGCTATGACGGATACAGAGGCCATCTCCTTGTGCGAGTTGTATTTGGGGTTCTTCGATCCTTCCGTATAAAAGGGAATTCTGGATCCTTCGGCTTCCAGGTTGGCGACCCACAGTCGATGATCTGCGGCCTCGACCACTGCTGCCGGATAGGCTGCCGTGGGGATGAAACCTGCCAGCTGGCTGGAAGCTAGAGTAGCTCCCGTTGCCGCTTTGTTCCCGAGACGAACAACAGCCAGGGCATTGTCCATACCGTTGCAGACGAAAAGTGATTGTCCATCCACGGAGAGAGCCAAACCGTTGGGGGAATCGCCCCAATAGGGATTTTCCTCTTCATTCAATCGGACAGAGATGGTCTCGGTCACTTCGTCGGTGGCTGTTGAGATCACGGAGACATTGTCGCTGTTGGCATTGGCGACGTAGACAAATTTTTGGTCGGAACCGGTGGTGATGTCGTTGGGATGAAGTCCGACGCCAATCTCCTTAAAGATCTTTCCGGAAGCAGGATCCAAGACAGAGACAGAACCTTCGCGTGTCGATCCGTTGAGGGCACTTACTTTGGCTTTCCCCCAGGGGACACCTGCCACCTCCGCATCTGATGCTTCGGGTGTGCCACCAGCCCAGTTGGTGACGTACAATTTGCCGTTTGCATAAGTGATGCCAAAGGGAGCGACTCCCACGGCCACTGACCAAACAACCTCACCTGAGTCGGGATTCATCCGGACCACTTTGTTGTTGCCGTTCAGAACCACATAAAGGGCGGGAGTGCCCGATTCGTTGCGATACAGTACCTCGTTGACAAGCGATGTCTGAGCCGGATCCTCTTTTGGGAAGGGATACAATGTGCCTGCCCCGAATTTCCCATTCTCGACATTGACTTTTACCACGGCCGAATTTTCCTTGCCTACCGATCCCCAGAAAAGCTGGGTCTGTTTTTCCTCTGACCTCCAACAGATACCCGAGAAAGTATTCATCCGGACCTGCCCCTTGAAATACTCGGAGACATTGAATGTGGAGACAATCTTTTGGGATTCGGCAGAGATCAGGACAACCTCGTATCTGCCTTCTACTGCCAGCCATTTGCCATCTGGTGAGAGTGCCACATCGAGTGCATGATTTTCCTGCTCTTTGTTGCCAAAGAAAATTTGGGTACCTACCGGATCAATCCATTTGTTGTAGGGCAAAAGAACCGGCGTCTCGGCAGGATTCATGGTCTTCTTCTCGTAATCGCTCAGGTATTTTTTCTGGCCTCTCGTCTGGGCCATGAGGGAAGTTGATGCCAGCAGCAGCATCGTTAGCAGCAAATAGTTCCTTCGTAGCATCTTGTTGTGAATTGGTTAATGATTTGGATGCAATTTATTCGGAATGGTTTAATCCTTCTTTGGGAATCCTTTCACAAAGCATACGGGGACCGGGGTCTAACGTATCAATTCCAGGAAGCTTTTTTCCATGGTCGACTCCTGTTCTGACAGGGTGAGCAGGGTGAGGTGGTGTTTCACCGTCAGATGAAACAAACCCGGACGGAGATCGGTGCCTGCTGAGGACAACAGGAATTTTCCATCTTCTCTTCGTTCGTAAGATTGTAGGTCAGTAAGTTCGTTTAAAATTTTGGGCGAGATGGGCTCGAGCCATTCGGCGACAAACCTTCTGACGGGTTCGACAGTCCTTTTCTTGATTCCGGCGGGGGAGTCGATGGCGACTGCCTTGCCCTGGTTCAGGATGAGCACCTTGTCACATAGGGCTTCCACCTCCTGCATGATGTGGGTAGAGATGAGGACTGTTTTTTGTTGGCTGATGTTTTTGATCAGTTGCCGGATCTCCACCAGTTGTCCCGGATCGAGTCCTGAAGTTGGCTCATCGAGTATGAGTAGGGCAGGATCGTGCAGGAGTGCCTGGGCCAATCCGACCCGCTGGCGGTATCCTTTTGAGAGTGCCCCGATTTTCTTGTGCTGCTCAGGCGCGAGACCGGTCATCCCGATGATTTCGGAGATCCTTTTGCCTCTGTTGGGGATTCTGTAGAGGCCGGCGGAAACTTCCAGGTACTCCTGAACGTAAAGATCTGTATAAAGAGGGTTGTTTTCCGGCAGGTAACCGATCATTCTTTTTAACTCCGGATTTTCAGGGTCCATGATGTGACCATTGATTTTTACAGATCCGGAGGTCGGGAGCAGGTAACCTGTTATGATTTTCAGCAAGGTCGTTTTGCCGGCACCATTGGGTCCGAGAATCCCCATGATGGTACCTGAATCTACTGAAAAAGTGATGTGATCCAGGGCCTTCTGTGTTTGGTAAAGCTTTGAAACCTCTTCAACGGAAACCGCCATCTGATGAAATTTTGGGATCAAATTTATTCAAAATAAAAGGATAAATTTGTCTAAGTGTCTGTGAAAGATTTTTCAAGCAATGGATCAGAATTTTGACTACATCGATAACTTACTTCAATACAAACGCCGGGTTTCTTCTCCCGTGAAGATCGGTGCGCTCACCATGGGCGGAGGTGAACCCATCCGTATCCAGTCTATGACGGATACCGACACGAACAATACGGAAGCTACTGTCAATCAGATCATCCGCATCATTGATGCGGGAGCCGATCTGGTAAGGGTAACAGTTCAGGGTGTACGTGAAGCGGAGAACCTGCAGATCATTCGTCAGGAGTTGAACAAAAGGGGCTATACACAACCCCTTTGTGCCGACATCCACTTCAATCCTTCAGCGGCCGACATAGCGATCCGCTATGTGGAAAAAGTCCGGATCAATCCCGGTAATCTTTACGACAAAAGAGCCGTCTTCATCCGCGTCAACTACACGGATGAGGAATATCGTCTCGAACTGAAAAAGAGTGAAGAACGATTTGTTCCTTTCATTCGGGAATGCAAGGCAAGGGGAACGGCTTTGCGCATCGGTGCCAACCAGGGATCGCTTTCGGATCGTATCATGAGTCGGTATGGTGATACACCTGCCGGCATCGTGGAGTCGGTCATGGAATTTTTGCGCATCTGCAAGGCGGAGGATTACCACAACATTGTCATCTCGATCAAATCCAGCAATACACGACTGATGGTTTATACCGTCCGGTTGATGAGTTTTCGCATGCGACAGGAGGGGATGAACTATCCCTTCCACATTGGTGTAACGGAGGCAGGCGAGGGAGAGGATGGCCGTATCAAATCGGCTGTTGGGTCCGGGGCCCTCTTTGCAGATGGCATTGGGGATACCGTTCGCGTTTCACTCACGGAGGATCCCGCGGAGGAAATTCCTTTTGCCCGTAAGATTGTGGACATTTTCCGTGACCGGGAGAGCCATGCCCCCATCACTGCTCCGATGGTGGCACGTTCCAACCCCTTCGAGTACGAGAGACGTTCCAGCAGGCCGGTGCATGACATTGGCGGAAAGAATCCGGTTGTAGTCGTAGCCAGCCTGAATGGTTACAGCATCGATGAAATCAAAGCCATCAGTTCGGGCACCGAGCCAGACTATTTTTATGATGGCAAGTCGATTCTTGATCGGTTCGGGAAAGAATATCCGATCCTCACACTGGAGGAGTATCTTTACAACGACTTCTATGCCAGCAACATGCGTTTTGTGCGCATGAACAAAGCCGAATATGACAAGTTCCGGGCTCACAATCCGGAAACACTTGAAAAGCTGAAACGGGAGAGGAAGATGGTGCTCATCATGGAGAGCAACAACCTGAATAGTTTTGCCGAGATGAGGGCCTTCTTTATGGAGTTGGATGCCCACATCTGCAAGATTCCGGTCATCCTGCATCGATCCTATAAAAAGAATGATTACGAGGCCCTGCTGCTCCGGTCCTGTACAGACCTTGGTGGCCTCTTCATCGATGGATATGGCGATGGCATCATGATTTCCAACGAAGGATCCCTCTCCTACAATGAGTTGAAGAACCTATCCTTTGGCATTCTGCAGGCGAGTAGGATGCGGGTGACCCGGACAGAGTTCATCTCCTGTCCCGGTTGTGGAAGAACCTTGTTTGACTTAAGGGATACCGTTGCCGAGATCAAAAAGAGTTTCAGTCACCTCAAAAACTTGAAGATAGGGGTGATGGGATGTGTGGTCAATGGTCCAGGCGAGATGGGAGATGTCGACTATGGCTATGTGGGGGCTGGCAAAGGAACCATCAACCTGTACAAGGGTCAGAAGCTGATTCAGCGTCACGTCTCGGCCGACCGAGCCGTTGAGGAGTTGAAAAAGCTGATTCAGGAAAACGGAGAGTGGAAGGAGCCCCGCAAATAATCCACAAATTTACCTTCTCATAACAGACTTTCACCGGGGCTGTAGCTTCGGGAGTGCAACAGTTTTTGCCGTGGTCGATCCGCCGAAGGCTTTATTTTACTGCCGTAAGCTCTCCGGTAATTGTTGCTGCAACCTTCCCGGTTGAACCGTCAAAGTGGCCATTCCCAATTGTTTTGCTGTCGCTACGTTGGCTGCCAGGTCATCGGCAAAGAGTGTCGATTGGGGAGAGGCGCCAGTCTCCTCCAGCACTTTCAGAAAGATGGCCGGGTCGGGTTTTCGCAGTCCCATTTGGTGCGAGTAGTAGCATTTTTTGAATAGCTGGTGAATGGGATAGCCAAAAGTGGTCAGGAACATTGATTCAAAATGGAGCCGGTGAATCTCGTTGGTGTTGCTGAGCAGATAGAGATCGTATGCAGTCGCCAGTCTTTCCAGCAGATGGATGGCTTCCGGGTAGAAGCCGGTGAGCATGGCATTCCAGGCCCTGTCAATCTCATCGTCTGAGGCGGGAGCTGACAAGGTTTGTCTGACTTGTTCACGAAAATTTTGTGGTGTGGCGTGACCCGTCTCGAATCCCAGAAAGAGGTCATTCTTTTCCGGTTGTTGTTGTGATGGCTCCGGTTCTCTCCACCCAAGCGAAGCAAAAGCGGATTTGCTCCTGGCAAGATCGATGTTCAACAACACACCACCAAGGTCCAGCAAAAGGGTTTTTATCATACGAAGAGATTACAATGGGACATATAGATCCAGAAACTTCTCGATTTCCGATTTGATAAAGCGGTTGGGTCGACTCACGAGGTCCATGGTATGGGGCCATCCGGGAAGCGGCAGCCAGGTGACGGGTACTCCCAGACTGTCGAGCTTGGTTTTCAGTTGTTCTGCTTGCCCGATGGGAACCAGGTTGTCGCGCGTACCATGGATGATCAGGGTCGGCGGACTGTTCTTCGTCGCCAGAAAGAGGGGCGAGGCTTCGTGGTAGGCTTGGGGGATGGCCGTGTAGGCTTGCCCCATCAGTCTGGTCACCATCCGTTGTGTGCGGGCATATTCGGTGGTAAGGTCCGTTGGGCCGTAGAGGTCGATCAGGCCACGGATGGTTACCGTGGAATCGGCTGAAACTTCTCGGGTCATCCCAAAGGCGGTGAGCATGGCCAGGTGGGCTCCGGCCGAACCACCCGCCAACACCGTCCGTTTGGGATCCAGATGATACTTCTCGGCTTCCCTGCCCAGAAATCCTACGGCCTCCCTCACATCTTCCACACAGGCAGGAAAGGGGTGGTCTGGTACCAACCGATAATCCACCGTAGCTGTTGCATATCCAATGGAGGCAAAGTGTAAGGCATAATTCAGGTATTCATTGCGGTTGCCATGAGCCCATGCACCTCCGTGAATGAAAAAGATCAGCGGGGCATTGCGGATCCCCTCCGCGGGCAGGAAGAGGTCGATGCGAAGGGTGTCCTTCCCGAGTATTTTGTAAACGATGTTCCTTTCGGCCCTGACACCTGACGGGACCGGTGGGGTGTTGTCGGTCAGGGACTCCAGTCCGCATTTGACGGCAACAACGGTCGGGGCAATGCCATAATAACCTATCGGGGTTCGCTGTGGATTGAAGTAGCCCCAGACGGTGGGAAAACAGAACAGGGAGAGGATGAGGAGCAGCAAGGTCCCTACCGAAAGCAGCAATTTCCTTATTCTTTTCATGGCAGTGCGGTGTGTGTATGGTTGCTCATTTTTTGTCCGGTATCTTTTCAACGAAGTGGACCGTACGCGCCCTCAAATTCTTGGAAGTGGCGACGGCAATGCCTCGTTGGTCCTGTTTGTTGACGGCACAATAGAAGTGGTAGACGATCCCTTTGTATCGGACGACCCATGGTTTGTGTGCGTAGAGGTTGTCGAAGGGCTCGGAAGGGGCAATCAGGTCCTCTCCTTGCCAATCGGTCCAATGCACAAGGTCGTAGGAGCAGGCGAACCGGTCGAAGGCACCGGGTTTATCTTTCCAGAAGGCGCCAAAATAAAACATCACCCAAAGAGGTCCCATTTTTCGGATCTGTGCATCTCCCGTGATGCCCTGGTGGTGGTCGAGTACCGGCGATGTGCCATAACGTTGCCAATGGAGCAGGTCGTCCGAGACGGCCATTCCGATCCGCTCGGCAGTGCGGGAGGTGTCGCTCTTACCCCCTTTGGCATTGTAGAACATGACGAAGGGATGACCCAACGTCAATTGCTTGTCATGAATGACGGTGCTTTTGTAGAGTACTTCGTTGTCCCACCAACGGCTGTCGCGATCATCCGCTTTGAGTACCGGAGCAGAGAGCGTTTCCCAGGGCACCACCTTGTTGACGGGTTGCTCACTGCAGGCCATGCCGATGTTGATGGGCGGAGTCTCGTATCCCCTGGAACCTCCGCCGATGTATGAAAGCCAGTATCTGTCGCGGTATTTTTCCGCTTTCTGCGAACCCTTCCAGTCCGGATCTACCAAGGCCAGATAGCCGGCCTTCTGGTTACAGTCCCATCCCCCGTTGTTCGCAAATGAGAGGATCTTACCCAGTGTGTTCCAATGCAACAGGTCCTTGCTTTGGGCTAGCCATGTTTCATAACCCCTGCCATCCCGGGAGGTCTTGCCATCGTAGACAATGTAGGTCATGTACCACTTCCCCCGGAATCGGAAAACCGTAGGGGAATCACATTTTTTTGAATCGTCCGGAGGTGCCAGTACCCATCCATATTTAAAGGGTGTTTTGACCTGTTCGTAGATCTCCTGCATTTTTTCAGGGGAGACAATGGCCTGTCCGTTGCTCCGGTTCAGGAGACCGCCAAGCAAAATCCAGAGGATCAAAACGGGTTTTTGGAACACACTTTTCATGGCCTTACGAATCGGCAGTTGACAAATGTTTTCAATTGATGGCGATGACGCTGAAGGGTTCCATCAAACCGTAATCCGGCAGGATGTAATCTCCCGCAACGGGTAATCCGGCAGGAGCCGTATCCCAGTCGCCAGGTCCGATGATCCATTTCCCGGCAGCACTTTTGTAGAAGAATCCAAAGGTGTTTTTCAGGCTGCCGATCACATCGACCGTCAGGTTGCCTCCTTGGGCGAGTTCGCTTTTGGGAAGATCCAGCTCATAGGGCGGACGGGTGATCTGTCCGATTTGTTTGCCATTCAGGCTGACCACCGCCAAGGTGCCATTCCATTTGTTCAGTCGGATCTTGTAGCTTTTTTCGCCGGAGAGGGTCCGATAGGTCTGTGTGTATCTGACCTTTTGTCCATAGAAGGGGAATCCGAGGGATTTCCAGGAGCCGATTTCCGTCAGGGCACCGGCGGCAATGGCATAACCCTGCTTGACGGGATTCAATCTGAACTGCCCTACCACATAAATGGGCATGATTTCAGCATGTACCGACATCCTTGGTGCTTTGAGTACCACGGTATTGGTACCTGTGATCAGGTTGTCGCCTACCGGAAACCGATGGAACTCCCTATCGATCCACCACCTGTCGGAGGGAGCGATCTTTGTTCCATTGAGAAAGACATCCCAGAGTTCAGGGCGTTCCACTACAAGGTCGAGTCCCTTCAGGGATTTTGGTGACTGACCGGCCGCCACATTGAAATGATAACTCACTTCAAAAGCCGATTGGATGCCGAAGGTGTCTAGCTCCAGGTAGCTTTTTTTGTATTGGATCTTGTGTTGCCACGGATTGCCCATTTTGAATCCACTGCTGTCGTAGAGGGCATGCATCGCCTTCATGAAATAGCTATCCTTCATATGGATCCGATTGGTCTTCAGGTCCAGGTAATCCAAAACCAGTACGTTGTCTGCCGAAGCAGCAACTTCGGTCTTGACTTTTTCCTCAACGACGGCTTCAACCCCGGGAACCGAGGTGTTTTCCATCTGGTTACCCGTCTTTTCGGCGGCAGCCAGGGCTGCGGTTCCCGTGTTGGGAATGAAGTAGAGTACGCTTCCAATGGGAGGCAATTGCAGATCGAAAGAGATCTGGCCATTCTCTGATTTGACCGGCTGAAGACTGCTTCGGCCAGTTTCCGGATCGAGTTTCAGCAGGCTTTTGCCCATTCCGGTGAGGGTGGCATTGACCGATCTGGCGGTATCTGTGTTGACCAAAAAGATCAGCTGACCATCCTTTAGCATCCGTCTTTGGTGGTAAAGTTCACCGGTGACGGGAAGCGATTCGGTGATGTCAAAATCCGGATCCCTGAGTGATGCAAGGCTGCCGGATTCGGTCACGGAACTGGCAAACTGCCATTGTTTGGCAAAGGCCTTCATCAGCTCATTGGCCAGTAGGCTATCTTCCCCGTCGACGCGGGGGATGTTGCGGGTGAAGGAGAGGATCTTTCCCCCCTTCAGCAGATAATCCTTCAGCAGCAGATAGGTCCCCCGATCCAGATTTTCCATGGTGGCCGGGATGACCACGAGGGAATAAGAGCGTTTCCCCACCACCAACCGGTCCTCTTTGACCGATCCCAGGGTGCGCAGGACCAGTTCCGATCCCAGGTCGTATTCGATCTGTGCCCTTTCCAGTTCGTAGACGAACCGTTTGAAGGCTACCTGTACCGTATCGATGGCCGCGTTTTTAACTTTCCTGGAAAAGTAGCTCCAGGCGGTGGTGTTGGGTTGCAGGACGAGGGTGCGGTTGATCTGCTCCCCGGCCGACATAGCCATGCAGATCCTGCCAATGTAGTCACCCATGGGTTTGTACTGGTCCCACCACGGTTCATGGTATGTGAAACTAGGCGGATAATCAAACTTCCGGACTCCTTTGATGGTGAAATAGGAGAGATGCTGATTGACGAAGTTGACACCGAGCACCACCTCCCAGTCGACCAGCCGTTTGTAGTTGGCAAAGTTGATCTCCCATCCGGCTCCGCCGTAGGTCTCGCTGAGTGTCCGGATGTGTCCACCCTGGTTGGCTGCGCTACGCAATTCGCGGATGGCGCGGGTATTGCCAAACTGTCCACCCTGACCGTTGGGGGTATAGGTGTTGCCCAACATGTCCACGCCGGGTTGCTGATGATAGATGTAAAAGGAGGCTTCATCCGAGCCGTCGGTGGGGCGTGGCCAGCCATGTTCCCAATAGTGGCCGGTCCATCGGAGGTGGTTGGCCTCGCAATAGGCGTGCCAAGGTTTGGCCCATCGGTCGATGAACATTTCCAGCAAGGTGGTATAATAGTCGTGTCGTACCTTTTTCCAGTTGCCTGTCTCATCGATCAGACTGGGGAGGTTGATCTTCAGGTCATAGCCCCATCGTTTCTGAAATTCGCTGTAGAGATCGGGTGTCCAGCGGAAAGAGTTCCTGGTTCCCAAAGCCGCCTCCAGGTTGGGTTCATCGGTGAAAATCCCCGGAAGGGTATTTCCGAATTCGGCCTTGTTGTATTGCGCATAACCTTTCATCGTGATTTCGATGAACTTTTCGGTGACCCCTTTGTACAACAGATCGACGTAAGGGAAGTTGCCCGTCCAGTAAGCCCGTTTGGCATAGGTCTTCGTGAAGAGGTAATATTTTCCAATCTTCCCCTGTTCTTCCTTGAGTGATGCTGAAATGTCGCGGAAGGTCTCGTTCTCCTGTTTCAAGACCACCTCATACTTTGTGGTATCAGTCCTGAGGGTATCCTGTACCAACCAGCTTAATCCGGTACCATGGGTATAGGAATCGGGCATGGCTGCAGGGACATGTCCCCCGGCGAATCCACTCGGATAGCTGTTTTCATCATAGATCCAGACCTGCAGACCCAACTCTTTCCCTTTTTGTACGGTATAGGCAAACAGCTTGTCCCAATCTTCCGAAAGGTATTCGGTGATGAGCCCGGGACGGGGATGGACGAAGATGCCACCCAGTCCGCCCTCCTTGAATTTTCGCATGTGGAAGTCAATGCCCTCCTCGGTGATTTTGTCATTCCAGTCCCAGAGCGGTATGCTCCTGAATTCGGAAGGGGGGTTCAGAAATTTCTGTTGAAGTGAGGCATAATCGGAAAGTGGGTTGCCGGGTTCCGATTTTGGAGTGGCACATCCGGCAAGCAAAAGCATCGCAAAAGCGATCCCTTTCCATAGGTTTGGACGGGTTTTGTAGGGGGTCATCGTTTCAGTTATTTGTTAGCAGAATGAATCGGTAGTTTCGGACCAGCACCTGTGATCCGGCTGCTCCATGAGTAAAGATACAATCTATTGGGGGATGCCCGATAGAAGTGACCTCATTTTTTAAGGATTAGGGCCTCGACAAGGATTTTTCCGCATCCGCGGATGAGTGGGCCGACCCATTGCTCTCTTCGGCAACGATGGTGACCGGGCCCAGTAATCCCGATTTCAGCAGTGGACTCTCCTTCTTGTAAAATTTCCATGTGGCATAGGTGAGCCGGCCGGAGCTACGTTCCTGCTTTGCCTCCATCCAATCGGGCCATTTGTGGTCGCGGATGCCATCGTCGGGCAAAAACTCGTCTCCGATCAATCGGTTTGGCCAGCAGTTGACAACGGTGATCTCCAGTTCGTTGGATCCGGATTGGACGAATGGAGTGATTTCCAGTCGGCCGGGCTGTGTCCAGATGACCCCTGCGTCTTGGCCATTCACCTTCACATGGGCCATGACCGCCACTTCACCCGGGTCGATGAAAAGCTTTCTGCCGGACTTGATTTCTTCTGCGCGTATCACAAACGTTTTTTTGTAGCGCGCTTTGCCTGAGTAATAGCGGATACCTGCCGCTTGGTTTTGTGCCCAATCTGTCAGGCTGTCGAATCGAATGGTGGCGGGTCCGCCCCATTTTGGATCAAACTCGACCCTCCAGGAACCGGTTAGTTGCCGGATCACCTTTGATTCCACGAAATTGGGTCCCGTTGCGGAGGCTTTCTCCCCTTTGGCAGATCGGAAAACCACAAAATAGCTTTCGGGGGGCTCCATCTCCAGGGGAAGTTTGACGAGATCCCCCTTTCGACGGCTGTCTCCCAAAGGTCGTATCTCACCGGTCAGGGGATTCCACAGCTCAACCGTTCCCGGTTTGCAACGGAAGCTGCATTGGGGATGGATCTTTTCGTTCGATCGGTTGGAGAGGAAGTAGAGGTCGACCTCCTTCATCGTCCGATGGGTGTAGCGAACAGGCCCGTCTGTGGCAAAATCTTCTGTGACGTTCAGGGCGTGGAGCAGTTGAGCCGTCGTTTCGTAGGAAGGATAGGGTCGCATGGAATCCGTAAGCATCGATTGATCCAGAGCAAAGATGCCTCCCTCTCCCCTGTCGGGATCGGTGATCCGGTGATTTTTCCAAAGGTCTGCTGCCATGTCTGCCACCTCCTTGTCACACCGTGGATAGCCCGACAATCCAGGTGATTTCCTGGGTGCGATCCCGGCGACATAGGCGCCGGCTTCGACGAGTGCCTTGATTTTGTTGAGCAAGGCGGGTGTCATGGTCTCAATTAGGGGTAGTACCAGCAACCGGTAACTGCCACCATTGGGAAAGCAGACTTTGTGGTCGACGACGGTGGCTTCAGCCATCAGTACGCCGGGAGGACAACCATCGAAGTTGAAGCCTCTCCTGTCGGGGAGGGTGTCATTGCCTACCGTGGCAGAAAGCGGGGGACGGAAGACATGGGGCGCCCCTTCTGGCGTCAGATAGAGGAGGTCGGCTACTGTTTTGCCCTGTTGGAGCAGGTAGGAGCAGCGGGCGATGTAGCGGTGGTAGGCGTAGGCATATTCCCACCAGGTCTGATTTCGGTCCCAGTGGACACCATAAGGTCCCATGGTCATGCCTGGTTTCAGCTTTTCATCCAGGGGCTGATGGGCAAACGTGTGATAGTAAAACTTGTTGATACCAGCGGCAAAGGCCCAGTCACCCTGGTCTTTGATGGCTCCTGGATAGAGTTTCCAGCCTTCCGATTTCTCGGCTGTGAAGGCCTCTGCTTGCACCACCGGCTTTCCTTCCAGGTGTGCAACGGAGGTGGCTTCGATGGCGCTGAAGCTGGTGTTGTAACCATAGTTTCTGCTCCAGAATTCGCACATGGGAACATCGGCCACTGCACCCAGCTCGAGGTCAGCGGTGGGGTTCATGTCGTACGGTTCAATAGAAAGCCTGAAACCATGGCGTCTTCCCAACTCCCTGAAGTGGCGGGCATGGTTCTGGATGACCAGCTCCTGGGCCGTCTGCCGAACATCCCAAAGGAACCGCTCGCTGATTTCTGCCGAACCGACCAGGGTTCCTTGGTAGGTCAACAGATAGGGAAGTGGATCGTATCCCCTCCTTTTTGCAAATTCCTCACGGAATCCGGGAGCCCAATTCTGAGCCCCCATCTCCCAGCTGTCGATGTGGATCATCTTCCACCCGCCGGTCGAAGTTTTGTCGTTTCCACCGGTCACCGCCAGGAGCTTGCCCATGAAGGCCTCGAAATGGAGATTGAAGGCGGTGGTATCCATCTTGTCGCATTCGAATCCCAAACCGGGTTGAGGTGCCGGCCGTGTGACCGCTCCGTTGTTGCGCAATCCCAGTCTGCGGAGGGTCCATTTTCCGATCGGGACCCTCCATTCCAGCATGCCATCGGCAGAGAGTTGTGCTGTCAAGTTGCGAATGCTGTCCGGATGAATAACGGCACCGGATGGCACCACCGGATAATTGACCGGGGTTGGAAGGAAAGGTCTTACTCCTTTCACGGAGGAATAGGGGGCCCTGTAGTAGAGGGCTTTCTCATCTGTGCCCGGCAAATGAACTTTTGATTCCGGACTTGGGAATGCCAGCAAGGCGATGTCTTGGTAATATTGATCCCAGAGTTTGCGCAGGGAGTCGGTCAGGGTGCCATAGCCGAAATAGGGTTTTTTGGGAGCGGGCAGTGGCAGTTTGGCCCGAATGATGGTTGGGCCTGTCACCACGGTATCTGCCGCAACCAGGTGTTGCATGGAATGAGCGGCATCTACCCAGGGTCCACCACTACCAGCCCATCCGGGACCTGAACCCAGGGTGAGTGCAATGCCCAGTCGCCGGGCCTCTTGGATGGCATGGTGAAACAACTGTTGCCATTGCGGACTCAAAAAAGTCACCGGTCCCCTCGGGATGCCTACGTTCACCTCCAGAAAAATCACACTGCCGATGCCGGCCTGTTTCATCGACTCCAGATCACGGGTGATCCCGGTGGCAGAAAGGTTGCCATCCATGAAATACCAGTAGACACCAGGTTTGACAGAGTCTGGTGGGGTGAGGAATGCTTTTTTCAGGGCATCGATGGACCGGTTTTTGCCGTTGCCTGTAAGTCCTTCGACGGAGAAGGGTTGCAGGACTGAGGCCAAAAAGATCATGACAAGGGATCGCAGGAAGAGAGAACGTAGCATAGTTGTTTGGGTGTAGTCGTTGTGTCAGCAGGGATTAGTGGGGCGGATGGGCTTTCCGAAGCAGCCTGTCCAGCCAGAGATATCCGGTAAGGCCCGACAGGAGCGATCCCCCGATAATGGCCATCTTGGCAACATTGATCAAATCCGGACCCTGAAGTGCCAGAAGGGTGATGAAGATCGACATGGTGAAGCCGATGCCACCCAAAAATCCCGCACCCAGCAGGTGGCTCATCCGGATTCCGGATGGAAGTGCGCATATCTTCAAACGGACGGAGGCCAGGGAAAAGAGCCAGATGCCCAGTGGTTTTCCCAGGAAGAGGCCGGCGAGAATGCCAAAGGTCAAGGGCTGAAGAAGGGAGTCGGCGTTCATGTTGAAGACCAGAGCGGTGTTGGCAAGGGCAAACAAGGGCAGGATGAAGAAGGAGACGGGTTTGTGTAAAAAATGGAGTAGCCTGGCCGAAGGGGTTTTGCTGGACCCATCCCGGAAAGGAATGGCGAAGGCTAATAAAACACCAGACAGGGTCGCATGAACACCGGAATGCAAAAGGCAGTACCACATGGCTGTTCCTCCGATCAGATAGGGAGCCAGATGCATGACTTTCTGCCGGTTCAGGACAATCAGGACCAAGAAGATACCCATGGCCAAAGCCAGGTAGATCATGGAGAGCGTCTGGGTGTAAAAAAATGCAATCACCAGGATCGCCCCCAGGTCATCTATAACAGCCAGAGCCGTCAGGAAGATCTTTAAGGAGAGGGGAACCCGGTTCCCAAGCAGGGAGAGGATGCCGATGGCAAAGGCGATGTCGGTGGCCATGGGGATTCCGGCACCCGACTGGGTTGGCGTTCCGTGGTTGAACATCAGGAAGATAAGGGCTGGAACGACCATTCCACCGAGTGCTGCGAAGATGGGGAGGGAGGCCTTCTTTACATGCGAAAGCTCTCCCTGGTAAATTTCCCGCTCCAGCTCCAATCCAATGTAGAGAAAGAAGAGGGCCATGAGACCATCATTGATCCAGTGCACCAGCGAGTGGCCGCCTAGTGGATGGTCCCAGAAAGCCAGGTATCCCTGCTGAAGGGAGGAGTTGGCCATCAAAAGCGAGCAAAGGGTGACCAGAAGCAGAACGATGCCTCCGGATCTTTCGTTGTCAAAAAACTGTTTAAACCGGCTTCTCATCTTGGCTTTCGGCTATTTGTTCCTTACTCCTTGAGGGCAAAACCCCCATTGCTAAATTATGGATTGTATGACAATTGGAATGTATTCATTTTCAGTTGGATCATCTATTTCAAGATCAAAGACCCTTGATCCGGCATTCAGCGCATCATTTCTCGTTAGACAAGGAGTAGGGTGCATCAGCGGGTTCAGTTCCCCGCTTGTAGTCCGGTTTGTCGGCCATCTGAATGCGGAAGGTAGCACCTTTCATTAGCTCGCTATAGCTGAGCCAGTTTTTGGTATAGGGTTTTCCATCCCATGTCATGGATCGGATGTACCGGTTGTTGACAGAGTTATCCGGTGCATCGAGCACCACCTTCTTCCCGTTCTCGAGGTGAATGGTGATTTTTTTGAAGAGGGGAGCACCCAGAACATACTGATCGGCACCCGGACAAACGGGATAGAATCCCATGGCACTAAAAATGTACCAGGCAGAGGTCTGGCCGTTGTCTTCGTCGCCGCAGTATCCATCGGGAGTGGGGGAGTACATCCGGTTGAGGGTTTCCCGAACCCAATATTGGGCTTTCCAGGGTTCCCCGCCAAAATTGTACAGGTAGATCATGTGTTGGATGGGTTGGTTGCCGTGGGCATAGTTGCCCATGTTGGCGATCTGCATCTCCCGGATCTCATGGATGACCTGTCCATAATAAGAGGCATCGAAGACGGGTGGCACCACAAAGACGGAGTCGAGCATCCGTACCAACTCTTTCTTTCCCCCCATCAGGTTGGCTAGTCCGTTCACATCGTGGAAGACCGACCAGGTGTAATGCCAGCTGTTTCCTTCCGTGAAGGCATCCCCCCATTTGAAAGGGCTGAAAGGACGCTGAAAACTGCCATCCTGGTTTTTGCCGCGCATCAATTTTGTGGAAGGATCAAACAAATTCTTATAGTTGAGCGACCGTTTGGCAAAACGATCCAGCTCCGCCTGCGGTTTGTTCAGCGCTTTCCCCAGCTGAAGGATGCACCAGTCATCATAGGCATATTCGAGGGTACGGGCAGCGCTCTCATTGATTTTTACATCGTAGGGGACATAGCCAAGTTTGTTGTACCAGTCGACCCCTTTGCGGCCAACGGAGGTGAGCGGACCCTCGTTCTCGCTATTTTTGACCACGGCGTCCCACAGCTTTTCTATGTCGTAGCCCCTGGCTCCCTTGAGGTAGGCATCGGCAATGATCGAGGCTGAATTGGAGCCGATCATGCAGTTGCGGTGACCCGGACTCGCCCATTCGGGCAGCCAGCCACTCTCTTGAAAGGTATTGACCATCCCCTCCTGAATCCGGGCATTGAGTGAGGGATGCAACAGGTTGAAGAGGGGGAATACTGCGCGGAAGGTATCCCAGTAACCATTGTCCGTAAAAAGGTAACCCGGCAGTACTTTGCCTTCGTAAGGACTGTAATGCCATACTTTGCCCTGTTTGTCCAATTCGTAAAACTTGCGCGGAAAGAGCATGGTGCGGTAAAGGCATGAATAGAAGGTCTTCAGTTGGTCTTCGGATCCCCCTTCTGCTTCAATGACAGACAGGCCTTTGTTCCAGATCTCCCTTCCTTTGTGGCAGACGGCCTCAAAAGAATCGGTGCCCAGCTCCTGCAGGTTGATTAGAGCCTGTTCTTCGCTGATGAAGGAGGAGGCTACCCGGGCATGGATTTGCTCTCCTTTGCTGGTTTCGAAACGGAGGGCCGCCCCTGCATGATTGGCTTTCAGCTCTTCCGCACCGGAAACGACAGTCGTGTCACTCCAGACCATGGCTTCGGCAATAGGCTTGTCGAGTTCGATGACAAAATAATTTTTAAAGTTGGAAGCCACACCGCCGCTGTTTCGGGTGGAATATCCCGTGATTCTCTTTTTGCTTTTGTCGATCCGTACGAAGGATCCCTTGTCAAAGGCATCGACCAGCAGATAGGATTTTTTACCCTCGGGAAAGGTGAAACGGAGGATGGCTGCCCGCTCGGTGGGGGTCACCTCGGCTTTTACATCATAGTCGGCCAGATAGACGCTATAGTAGTAGGGTTTGGAGATCTCTGCCTTGTGTGAAAACCAGCTGGCCCGCTTTTCTCCATCCAGGATCAGGTCGCCGGTTTCGGCAAAAAGCGAAAACTGTCCGTAGTCGTTGATCCAAGGACTGGGTTCATGGGTCTGCTTGATGCCTTGGATATGGGTTGCATCATAGGAATAGATCCATCCATTGCCCATCTTACCGGTCTGTGGGGTCCAGAAGTTCATTCCCCAAGGGAGAGCAACGGCCGGATAGGTATTTCCGGTGGAGAGGGCATAGTTGGAGTCGCTTCCCATCAGGGGATTGACAAAGTCGACCGGATTGTTTTGAGTGGTCTGGGCTTGCAGGGCAAAGCCACCAAGCAGCAAGAAAAGAAGGAGAGAAATTTTCATAACGGATCGGTTGGAAATTTTGAATCCGGAGGTTTGCCACCTTCCGGGGTAAGCATCAATAATCTTTTCAAATATACGAAAAGGAGTTACGTGAGTCTGCCTGCAACGCTTATAAAACAACAAATCCCGCATGACTGCAGGATTGTAAGTTGTTTCGTTCTTCCGGCAAGGACCGGGAAAATGGGATCAGGCTTCCAAAAGCGCGGAGTATTGTTCAGCGTTGAGGAGATTGTCCAGTTCAGAGGCATCCTTCAGGGCCACCTTGATCAGCCAGCCTTTTCCATAAGGATCAGAATTGACATATTCCGGGTGATCCTCCAGGTCGGGATTGACTTCCAGTACCTCACCAGAAACCGGCATGAAAAGATCGGAGACAGTCTTTACCGCTTCAACGGTACCGAATACCTCTTCTGCTGCGAGGGTCTCACCCACGGTTTCGATTTCCAGGAATACGATGTCACCCAACTCTCCCTGTGCAAAATCGGTAATCCCGACGAAAGCGGTCTCTCCCTCAACGCGGAGCCACTCATGCTCTTTGGTATATTTCAAAGCAGATGGAACGTTCATAGCGCAATAGATTTTATTTTTTATCAAAATTAAGATAAAATTGGTAGCTGTAACCTGATTTTTATCAAAAATAATTGAAGGGGGAAAGTACAGAAATGTCTAGGGTTGACGCGGGAGCCAAAGTTTTTGACTTGATTTTCAGAAAGTATTCATTTTGACAGGGGAATGGCATTCATCCTTCGAGGGATGATGGGGGTGACGCAATCTTTTTGTAATTTCGGGGAGCCGATACCAAAGCAAGCTGTTATGTTCAAAGCGGAAATCCGTTCACTCGATGAGATCAATCAGGTCGCTGCCAAGTTTCTGGAGGCCCACCCAGCCGACCGGTTGTTCGCTTTTTATGGCGGCATGGGTGCTGGCAAGACCACCTTCATCAAGGCCTTGTGTGAAAAGCTGGAGGTAGTCGACTATGTCACTTCTCCCACTTTTGCCCTGATCAATGTTTACGATACCCAAAGGGTTGGCGAGATTTACCATTTCGATTTTTACCGGATCAAAAATCAGGGAGAGCTGTTTGACCTCGGATACGAGGAGTACTTTTTCAGTGATGGCTATTGTTTTGTTGAATGGCCGGAACTGGCTGAACAATTGCTGCCACCTCATACCGTAAAGGTCAGGATCTTCGAATCCGAAAGTGGTAGCCGTATCATCGAATCAAACGTATAAACTTATGAACCAGCGAAAAGAGGAGGGTGTCTCTGTTTGGACCAAGGAGAAACTCATCCCGAAGGAAGAGCTCTACAAACCGGGAAAGAAAAATGTCAAGTTGAGTATTGGCATTCCGGATGTGGGATCGATCGTAGAATTTCGTGTGCCCCTCACGCCTCAGTCGGTGGAAGTATTGGTTGCCAATGGCCACAATGTATTCGTTCAGAAGGGCGCCGGCAGGGAGGCCAACTATTCCGACAGAGCCTATGCCGAGTCGGGTGCCGTGATTTGTGAAAATGCTGCCGAGATCTTTCAGTGCGACATCCTGCTGAAGATGGCCCCCTTCACCTGTGATGAGACGGAGATGATGCGGGGAAACCAGTTGCTTTTTTCTCCCGTTTACCTCTCCTTCGTCACCTCAGACTTCGTTCGCAAACTGATGCGCAAAAAAGTTACGGCCATCGGTTTTGAATACCTCAAAGATGACGAGGGCGTCTTTCCGTTGGTGCAGATCAGCAGCGAAATTATTGGCAACATCGCACTGGTGGTCGCCAGCGAATTGCTAAGTTCCATCCATGGCAAAGGGGTGATCCTGGGTGAAGTGACGGGTGTGGCTCCTTCTGAGGTTGTGATCCTCGGATCTGGAACCATTGCCGAACAAGCCGCCCGTACGGCCATGTCTCTCGGCGCAGTGGTGAAGGTCTTTGATGACTCCATCCACAAATTGATGAATCTGAAAGCCAGGCTGGGACAGCATCTCTCCACCTCTGTCTTTCATCCCAAGGCTTTGCGCAAAGCTTTGAAGACTGCCGAAGTGGTGCTCGGTGCCATGCCAATGAACGAAGTTCCCAACCTGATCGTTCCGGAGGAGATGGTCGAAGGGATGAAGGAAAATTCAGTGATCATCGATCTGAACATCATTCAGGGGGGATGTTTCGAGACCTCCCGGATTACCACCCTCAAAAATCCCACCTTCAAGGAACATGGGGTGATTCACTGCTGCGTACCCAACCTCGAGTCGAGGGTGGCCCGCACGGCCTCCATCGCTGCCAGCAACATCTTCACACCGATCCTGCTCGGCATAGGCCAATCGGGTGGTGTGACCGAATACATCAAAGGGAACAGGGGTTTTTGTGAGGGTGTTTATATGCTGAATGGCATCCTTACCAACCGCGACATTGCCCGTACCCTCTCCATCTCCGATACCGACATCAATCTGCTGTTGGGGGCCTTCTGAGCCAACCTCCGCGGCTTTACTCTTCTGCCAGAATCATCATGGAAATGGGATGAATCCGCACCTTTCCGGTGTGTACATGGCCCATCCCCTGTAATGAAAGTTCGCCGTCCCGGGCCACAATCAACCATCGTCGGTCGGGAATTTCATATTCAACAGAATAGTTGTTGCCATTGAGCAGCACCACAATCTGTTTCCACGAATCGCCATTGGCATGATCCATCAGCTGGTAGACAATCACTCCGGGTATGTACTTTGGAAAGAAATACAGCTTTTCCC
Organism: Marinilabiliales bacterium; assembly: GCA_021286825.1. GTDB lineage: Bacteria > Bacteroidota > Bacteroidia > Bacteroidales > Prolixibacteraceae > CAINVV01. Next base: position 31,807 of record JAJTBP010000001.1, read on the forward strand.
TCACCATCTCAGCCGATTTCATCCGGAAGGCCGGATGTTCTCTCCGCAACTCAATGCAATCCCTCGTAAATGCGAAGAGGGAATGGTAAGTGGTTTTTCTGGACCATTCGATCCGGTTGACTTCATCGGGCGATCTGTACGAATCGTGGTGGCCGTTCTTCGACCGGTGCATCTCCATCCCGGCATGCAAAAAGGGAACACCTTGTGCCGTCAGCAAAATGCCGATGGCCAGGCGTGTCATCCGCTCTGTTTCGGCTGGCGTTGCCTCCGGACAGGAATATTGCAACTTGTCGAACAGGGTGTAATTGTCGTGGCAAGCTACGTAGTTGATGCATTGCTCGGGTGAATTGGCCCAGGGTTGCCGCGAGGAGTCGACATAATCGTAGATGATCTGCGGGTGAAAAATGGCTCCGGTAATAGAGAATTTGACCCGCTCTTCCCTCAGGGTGAGGCCACTGATAAATCCATGGCTGTAGCGATTAAAAGGTGATCCTTTCAATCCGTCGCGCATGTCATCACAGAAGGAGGCGATTCTATCCAACTGGGGAGTGTTGCGCTTGACTGCCCGCTGATGTTCCGGCAAAGGCGATTCGGCTGCCGTCCACCCCTCCCCGTAAAGGAAAATATTTTTGTCGATGGCATCGAGTCGCACCCTGATCTGGTTCATGGTATCGATGTCCAATACCCCCATCAGATCGAATCGGAATCCATCCAAATGGTAAGTTTCTACCCACCAGGCCACCGAGTCGAGGATGAATTTTCGGACCATGGCCCTTTCAGAAGCGATCTCATTGCCGCATCCACTGGCATCCGACAGTGTGCCATCCGACCGCTGCCGGTAATAATAGCCCGGTACCGTCTGATTGAACCATGAGTCGAATATCAGTCCGGAATGGTTGTAGACCACATCCATGATGACACCGATGCCCTTGTCATGCAATGCCTTGACCAGTGATTTGAACTCGCGTATCCGGCTGTAGCCGTCGTAAGGGTTGGTGGCATACCATCCCTCAGGCGTATTGAAATTGATGGGGTCGTACCCCCAATTGTATTGTGGGAGATTGAGCGTTTCGTCGACGGTATAGAAATCAGCAATTGGCAAAAGATGCAAATGGGTGATACCCAACTCGGTCAGGTGATCAAGTCCCGTTTTTTCTCCTTCCGGGGATCGCGATCCGGATTCTGTGAAGCCCAGATATTTGCCTTTGTAATGGATACCCGAGTCAGGAGAGATGGAAAAATCACGCACATGGGTCTCATAGAGCACCATGTCGGCAGGGTCTGTAATGGCGGATCGCTTGTCTTCAGACCAGCCTTCCGGATGACTCTTCTCAAAATCGAGGATTATGCCCCGCATTCCATTGACTCCCGTGGCTTTTGCCCCCGGATCCGGACATTCATTCAACCAGCCCTGTGCATCCCTCACCTGAAAGGTATAAAAATCGCCTTCAAAATCCCCGGTAAGATGGATGGCCCAGGTACCGGCTTCCGACTTGGAAAGGGAATGGGTTTGCAAGGGAACCGGTGAACTGGCAGCGGGATAAAGACGAAAAAGTACCTCCTGGGCCGAAGGAGCCCAGATCCGAACCGAGAGTTCGCCGGCCAGCAGGTGCACGCCAAGATCGTCTCCCGCATAGACGGGAAAACTTTCAAAATCTGCCGGATGGAAAACCCAATCTCTCATGCTATATCCACTTGATTCGAATGGTCTGACTCACAAATCGTTTGCCTGAAACCTCTTTAACTTCGGCATTCAATCGGCAGGCCCTGCGCAGTGGCGGGACCCTGTCGTAAAATTGCCTTAGCTCAACTTGAAAGGTGGCTTCATAGCCCGGTTCCAACCACATGGGGAAATCATCGACCCCGCCAAAGGAGTTGATCCGGAACTTCCGTTCACTGCTCCACCGACGAAAAACCAGGACGGGGGCCTGAAGGTCAACCGGCCGTATTCCTGGATTGCGAAGGGAGATGGTGACATATTCCGGCCTTCTTTTCCGGTCGCCCGTAAGCGAGATCTCCGCCTTTCGCCTGCTGATCCTCTCTCGGATGGAGAGTCGCCGCCCCTTCGTCGGAGAGGTACGCCAACGCCTGTAAAAGCTGATGATTCCCCATCCCGTCAGCACGATAGCCACCAAAAGCAGAAGCACGGTTAAAACCGGATGGGACTGAAAGGCAGATTGCAGCAGGTTGTTCAGATTCTCGATCATCGGACATCGTCAAAAGCCAGCTGCAAAAGAACGGAATTCTGACAATATTTTAAAATAAAGTTGTGCCACGGCGGAGGGAGAAGAACGGAGACAAAAAATGGATAGCCGGCTCCTAACATGTCAAAAGCCGTTTGATGAAAATCAGACGGCTTTTGAATGGGAGGCTAAAGAACCGGTTGTCAGGCCAAAAACTCCTTCAAGGCTACGTAACCGGATTTGCTGATTTTCAGCTTGGCCCCTTGCTTGGTCAGCAGCATCCAGGACTCTTTTCCATATTGTTGTATTTCTGCCAATTGAGTCGTATTGACGATGCAGGAGCGGTGGATGCGTATGAATTTCTTTGGATCCAAATGGGCTTCGAAGAACTTCATCGTCTTCTGTTTCAAAAAATGGCCCTCCTTGCAATAGATCATCACAAAATCATCCTCCGACTCGAGATAATCAATGGTTTCTACCGGGATGATCCGGATCTTGCTGCCCGACTTTACTACGATGCGTGTCAGCAAGCCGGTGGTTTCATCGTGTGCCTGGGTGAGTTGTTCCAGTTCTTCCTTGCTTCCGGTGCCGGACTGTATCCGCTTCATCGCTTTTTCGACGGCTACCTGCACTCTTTCCAGTGGATAGGGTTTCAGGAGATAATCAACGGCATTGGCTTCGAATGCCCGGATGGCAAACTCCTCATAGGCTGTCGAGAAGACGATGACTGGAGGGTCGGGGAGTAGCTCCAACATTTCAAACCCGGTTATTTTAGGCATTTGGATGTCCAAAAAGACCAGATCGGGTTTTTGTTCCTGAATGGCCAGTACCCCTTCAAAACCGTTGCCACATTCGGCAATGATCTCCAGTCGGGGATCCCGGGAAAGATAGCTGCGCAGCAGATCGCGCGCCAACTGTTCATCATCCACAATGATCACTTTTATTTTTTCCATGGTGCTCAGTTTTCAGTTTTTGGACAGGGCAAAAAGATCCGGACCTCGAATCTTCCCTCTTTGTCATGGATTTCCATCAGGTTGTTGCTGTTGTAAACCAGTCGCAACCGTTCCTTCACATTTTTAAGTCCGATGCCTTCCCCTTTGGCAGGCACCGCCTCCGGATCATAGGTGTTGGAGACCGTCAGGAGCACATGGTCGTCCTGCCGGAAACTCCTCAACCGTATTTCAACGGTTTCAGAGGCTTCATATACGCCGTATTTCACTGCATTTTCAAAAAGAGGTTGCAAGAGTAGGGTCGGGATCTTGCAAGCCAGGCATTCGGGATCCGTTTCAAAGGAAAAGGCCATCTTGTTGCCAAAACGGATCTTTTCGATCTGCAGGTAGAGCCTTACATGACTGATCTCTTCTTCCAGTGTGACCAATTCGTTGTGCTGCTTTCGGAGGGAATAGCGCATAAAATCGGAAAGGGCAATCACCATCTCATGGGCTTTCTCCGGGTTGGTCATCGTCAATGATGCAATGGAATTCAGACTGTTGAAAAGGAAATGGGGATTGATCTGTGATTTAAGCGCCCTTAGCACGGCCTCCCTCAATTGTGTCTGGAGTACCTTCTCTCGCTTCAGTTTCTCCCGGTTGCTCTTATAATAGATGTAGAGATAGAAAAATGCAGCCAACAGAAAGTAGAAGAAGAACCCCAGCATGATCCGACTGGTGGTGTTTTTGTCCAGAAAGAGCGGATATTCCGGAGCCGACTGGATCGACTTGGCCACAAACGAGGCACTGTAGAACCAGGCGAAGGAGAGGGTGGTGGCAGCAGCGAAATGAGAGGCAAAGAGCATCACAAACGACTTCTCATCCGGAGAGTTGTAACGAACCACAAACCAGATGGCCAGTCCAAACGCACCCAATAGAAATCCAAAGACCATCCCGTCAACAGTCGAAATCCCCCAGGGGAGGATTTCGATAAAGCGGTCATAGCTTGTTTGCAGAATGGCCAGGATGATGGGAATGACCCAGTTGGCCAGAAGCGGAAACCTGTTGGAAGGGTTGCGCTGCTCCATGATTACGGCATGGAACTGATTTCACCCCCGCCAAAGATGGCTACTCCCTTGATGGTGACGATCTTGGACTGATCAACCCGGGAGATGACTGAGTTACCTCTCTTGTCTTCAAAGCCGCCGAAGATGGAGACCACTTCTGTTTTTACGTTCCAGTTTTCGGGAACGATGATCTTGGTACCGCCAAAGATGGTGGCAACGTCGATGGTACATCCCTCTACCGGCTTGCAGTAGAGGAGGTTGATTTTGGAACCGCCAAATATGGCAGTGATTTTTCCTCCTTTGAATTGATCTGATACCAGAGAGAAGTTTCTACCGCCGAATATGGCCGTTTCATCGATGATGTCTTTTTTGTCCGTATCGGCGGTAAACTGAAAACCCGGCGTCCTCCTCCATTGGAAAATAAAGGCCAATCCAACAATGATCAGGATCAGTGGCCAGAAATTGCGGAAGAAGTGGTCGGGTAGGTCAAATATCCGCGGCAGCATGAAATAGGTTCCGATGCCAATCAAGATGATTCCGGCAGAACCCGCTTTACGTGTCAGGTTATAGACACCAATCACAATCAGCAGCATAGGCCAGCTGATCAGAATATGGGATAAGTCGTAAGGAATCAGGTCCAGGTTCTCGAAGATCAGCAAGGCACCGATTGCAACAAAAATCAGTCCAAGAAGTACCCTTGAATCACCATGATGGTGTCTCCTTCCTCTTGTGAAGAGGTTGTTGTTTGGATCATTGGGCTCATTCACGATATTCATAGCTTTTTGTATTAGGGTGAGACGTATCTTAAATTTGATTCAAAAATAGCCTCCCCGATTCTTTTCAGAGAGGCAGAATCGGCCAAACACGTCAGATTATCGGTGAATGGAGAAAATCTCAAGTTATGAGCGTCCCGCATGGACAACCATCCCATGTAACCGGCTGTTGAAAGGGGTGGCTTTCTGCAACTTTTCGAGTGTAAGATGAATCCGGTATCGCCAATAATGCTGAGCAACGGCTGGAATGTTGATCCTTTCGGCATCAAAATCTTCCCGTCTCAGTTCTTCATCCATGGCCAGCAGATCCTGGATGGGGAAGATGACCCACATCGCGGGTGACCAGAAATGTTGCTGAAGAATGTCTCCGGCCAGCCAGGGCTCCATGCTCCTCTTGAAATCGGCATGGTTCCCCATGATGGTGCGGAAAAACCGTTCGCTCTTCTGCGGATCCTCCTCCCACCAACCACGCAGGGTGGAGGTGTCATGGGTGGAGGTGGTACTCACGGCCAGATAGGGGGCATCGGATGGATGCAGGAATTCAATCCTGGGATCCTTGGGCATCCTTTGTACCTCGAGGCTCAGTATGCCCAACTCCTTCATTACGTCGGGCACACATTCCGGGATCATACCCAAATCTTCGCCGCATACCAGCATGTCCGAAGCCTGCAGGATTGGGGGCAATTTTTTTAATGCCTGATCACGCCAGAATTGGTTGTGCCGGTGGTAGAAAAACTCGATGTAAAGCTCATCCAGCAGATAACGGCTGTATTCGCTCAGGTTCATGTAGGAATAGGTGTCATGCATGGCAATTCTCGGATGGAACCGGGAGGGATGGACCGGGTCACGCAGGAAGATGACCTCACTGATGAGGGCGCATAGTCCATCACGGATACGGCTATCCTTGCCACTCAGCGACTCCTCACTTCGGGCAGGCATGAAGTGGGCCCATACCTGTTGTTGGGTCGAGAAGGCCGGCTTCAGGTTGAATTTACCGGGCTCGTACTCCGACAGATACCTATTCTTAACCTCTTCGGTAAATTCACCAAAGAGATCCCAAAGGAAGTAATCCCGGATATAGGGTCTGGTAAAACGCTCTTCATTGAATGGAATGCCCCGGTCGATGATTTCATCCCGTGAATAGGGTAAGGCAGGATTGAAATGGCCCATGATGCCAAAGACCTGGTCGGCAGGTATCTCCCAGATTCTGAAGAAGCCCACGATGTGGTCAATCCGGAAGGCATCGAAGTACTGGGACATCTGTCTCAGACGACTCTTCCACCAGGCATAACCATCCTGCGCCATGACATCCCAGTTGTAAGTGGGGAATCCCCAGTTCTGCCCCAGTATGGCAAAGTCATCCGGGGGCGCTCCTGCTTGCTGCGACAGGTTGAAGAGTTCCGGTTGTGTCCAGGCTTCGACACTGTTTGGACTGATGCCAATGGGAATGTCACCCTTCAGAACCACACCCTGACTTCTGGCATAGGCAACTGCTTCACTGAGTTGCTTGTGGGCATGATATTGAATAAAGTAGTGAACGGCAATGTGTGGAAAATCTTTTCCCTTGGGATCGGTGAGCTGATCAATTTCCTCCGGATGGTATAGACCAAAGGCTTTCCACTGCCTGAAATCGGCCGTTTTGTTCTGATCCCGGAGGTAGCAAAAAGCCGCATAGGGCACCAACCACTCCCGGTTCTCCCCGAAGAATTTGAGAAAAGCAGGGCTTTGCAGGAAGGAATCCATCTGTTGGTCGAAAATCAACTTGAAGAATTTTGATTTGACCTTGTGCACTTCATCGTAATGGACCGATTCCTGCGCATTGAATCCGGCAAGTGTCTTCAGGAAACCCACCATCAGCGACTCATCATCGAGAACCCCAATCTTGTTGATGTTCAGAAAGACCGGATGTAGGGCCATCACTGAGATGGATTTGTAGGGATAGGAGTCAATCCAGCTATGGGTAGCTACCGTTTCATTAAGTGGCAGCAGTTGGATGAGCTTCAATCCGCATTTCTTGGTCCAGTCTATGAGCGGGACAAGGTCCGTGAACTCTCCGATTCCGCCACTGTGATCCGTGCGGAGCGAAAAGAGCGGAACAGCGACACCTGCCCCCTTCCACCGGCCTTGTGCCATCCGGAATTTTTCATCGGTATGGATTTTGAGAGAGGGCTCTTCATGACAAACAAAGTCCCGGATAACCCGGTTGTTCCCCTCCTCCCATTCGATCAGACGTCCTGTGCGGACATCTGTCATCACATATTTATAATGGAGTGGGAAGGTAAGTTTCGATGCATCCAAATCGACATGCCACAAGGGTGCGTGGGTGTCTTCCAAGGGAATGGCCCCGGCTTCATTCCAACCCCCCAGTGCCGCGTCACCGCCCAACACGGCTATCCGGTGGTTCGGGTCTACGAAGGGAGTCCTCAGCTGTAGCCGCAAGGTTTTCCCGTGAAGCTTTTCGGGAGGGGATGTCAAAACTGCCGGCCTTTTCAGCAGTACCTTTTGAAAGGCCGCCGAATAGAGCGTGTTTTCAATATCGTCGGAGGTTCTCCAGAAATCGCGCATTCGAGCTTCCCGAAAGGATGCGGCCGACAAGTCAATACCACGATTGGGGCCCCATTCCCATACCATTCCTCCATCCTGTTTCTGAAGCAGGTATTTGTATTCAAACCTCAAGTCATCACTCTCGATGCTGGTCATCCATTCTCCCGGAAATTGGTTTTTCAACGGGATGGCTTTCATCGGATCCCACGCTCCCAGAAGTGGGGTTGAACCGGAAATAAAAATCGATTCCCCCCAAGATGTCTGATAATCAATCTTAAATGAAAGTTTCATGGCTCCCTCCTTTCTCAGAAATGATTTTCCTGTTTTTTCAAAGTTACAATATCTGAGGCTGAAAACGCATGAATTGCCCATGAGAATTTTTAACGCCATGGCATGCTGCTCATTCATTGGGATCTGTCAGCTCCAGCTGATCATAATACGTTATGGGGAGGGGGATCCTGATTGACCTTTTGCATTTTTCCCAAGCGTTTTGATGGGGGATCGCCACAATTTGCCGTTTTGATGAATGGGGAATAAACTCTTTCCGATTTTTCCCGTATGAATTCAATATCAACATCATAGACTTGTCTGAACGCGATGACAGATTTTCAAAATGCACCGATCCCGGTTTTGATCCGGAACATTGCCCTACCTTCTAGTATTGGATTAATATTCAATACGTTATTTAATGTCGTGGATACCTATTGGGGAGGAACAGTTTCCACCACAGCCTTGGCTGCCTTGTCACTCTCTTTCCCGGTATTTTTCATCATCCTTTCCGTGGGCATGGGCATGGGAACCGGAGCCACAGCCCTGATATCTGGTGCTTTGGGGGCCGGAGAGAAAAGCAAAGCGACCACTTATGCCGCTCAGGCCATCCTCTTTTCACTCTTTAATGCCCTACTGCTTACTTTCCTGGGTCGGCTGTTCGCTCCTGTTTTGTTGCGGATGCTTGGGGCGAGCGGAGAATATCTGGAAATTGCCTCCGATTATATGTACATCATCCTCTCCGGAACACCCTTTTTCTTGCTGAACAGTATCCTGAATGCTACCCTGACCTCCAGAGGAGATACCAAAACCTACAGAAACTTCCTGATAGCCGGATTTGTGCTGAATGTGATCATGGACCCCTGGTTTGTTTACGGCGGATTTGGAATCCAGGCGATGGGTGTGGGGGGTATTGGTTTTTCAACGGTCATCATCCAGATGATGGGGACAGTGTACCTGGTGCTGCGCATCCGGAACCGTAAAATCCTCGAGGGTGTCCGGAAAGCAGACTGGCTTCCTCAGATGAAATACTTCGGAGATTTGTTCCGTCAGGGATTCCCGGCGAGTATGAACATGCTCACCGTAGCCATCGGCATCTTTGTGATCACCTATTTTGCCGGGAGATTTGGCAAGGAGGCGGTAGCAGCTTATGGTATCGCCACACGAATCGAACAACTGGTGCTGCTGCCCACCATGGGACTCAATGTGGCGGCACTCACCATTGCCGCGCAAAACATGGGGGCCGGACAAATGGAACGTGTTTTTTCATCCTGGAAAACAGCGATTCGTTATGGTTTGCTGATCATCCTGATTGGAACGGCCGTCGTGGCCCTTTTTCGAGATCAGCTGATGCACCTTTTTGTTTCTGACGACCAAGTGATCGGAATTGGCAAAGAGTATCTGGGCGTTGCTGTTCTCTTTTTTGTGGCCTACATCTTTCTCAACATCTCTGTTTCCACCCTCCAAGGGATCAAAAAACCCATGTTTGCCCTGTTTGTTGGGACTTACCGCCAGTTTCTCGTACCGCTTCCCCTGTTTTTTTTGTTTGCTGTCCATGCCGGTTGGGGTACCAAAGGGATTTGGTGGGGAATTTTTATTGCCAACTGGAGCGCAGCAATCTTTACCTTTTTCTATACCGGCAATCTTTTGAAACGGCTATTGCCCAAAAGCAAAAATGCGGAGCTGAACCTTTGAGATTCGAACTCCGCATATGCTGAGAATGCTACAATTTATTTTTTAGAATTGTCCTTCAATGAGACGGTTCTGTTGAATACCAGCTTCTCCGGAGTGGTGTCTGGATCCACATTGAAATAGCCGAGTCGCTCAAACTGGTAATTGGACAAAGCGGGAGCACCTTTTGCAAAGGGTTCAATGAAGCAGTGGTCCAGTACCTGCAGGGAATCCGGATTCAGAAGTTCCAGATAATCCTTCTCCTTGTTGCCATCCGGATCCGCATCAGTGAAGAGTCGGTCATACAAACGTACTTCGCAGGGAAGGGCAGTCTCGGCTGCAACCCAGTGCAGGGTTGCTTTTACCTTTCTGCCGTCAGGCGCATTTCCACCCTTCGTCTCCGGATCATAGGTACAATGGAGAGCCACAATCTTTCCCTGCTCATCCTTGATTACTTCCTGGCATTTGATAAAGTAGGCATAACGAAGACGGACCTCTTTCCCAGGGGCCAGCCGATAGAATTTATTGGTTGGCTCTTCCATAAAGTCTTCCTTTTCAAGGTAGATGACCCTGGAAAAAGGAACTTTCCGCTTGCCCATCGATTCATCTTCCGGATTGTTGATGGCTTCTACCGCTTCACTTTGTCCTTCGGGATAATTGGTGATGATCACCTTGATGGGATCCGTCACACACATCAACCGCTGGGCGCGTTTGTTCAGGTCTTCACGGATGCAGAATTCCAACATGGCCACATCGGTGACCCCATCCACCTTTGTTACGCCGATCATGTCGGCAAAATTCCGGATGGATTCCGGTGTGTAACCCCTGCGGCGCAGTCCGGAGATGGTCGGCATCCGCGGATCATCCCAATCTTTCACATAACCTTCCTTCACCAATTGCAGCAACTTGCGCTTGCTCATCACGGTGTAGGTGATGTTCAATCTTGAGAATTCAATCTGTCTCGGCCGGTAATCCGTCTCCTGCAACTCATCCACAAACCAGTCATACAACGGACGGTGTACTTCAAATTCGAGGGTGCAAATGGAATGGGTGATGCCCTCCCAATAGTCAGATTGACCGTGGGCATAGTCGTACATCGGATAGATACACCATTTGTCCCCGGTACGGTGATGCGATTGTTTCAGAATGCGGTACATCAGGGGATCGCGCAAGTGCATGTTTGGCGATGCCATGTCAATTTTGGCCCGTAACACGCAAGCACCTTCGTTGTATTTTCCATTCCTCATCTCCTCAAAGATCCTGAGATTCTCTTCGGGAGAGGTGTTTCGGGTCGGACTCTCTACCCCAGCCTTGGTGGGTGTACCACGCTGTTCCGAAATGACTTCCTGACTTTGAAAATCGACGTAAGCCTTTCCCCGCTTGATGAGTTCGACGGCGAAATCGTACAGCTTGTCAAAATAGTCGGAAGCATAATAGAGGCGGTCTTCCCAATCGAAGCCCAGCCATTTGACATCCTCCATGATGGAATCTACATATTCGGTATCCTCCTTCACGGGGTTGGTATCGTCAAAGCGGAGGTTGGTCAGTCCACCAAAAAGCTTGGCTGTACCAAAGTTCAGGCAGATTGATTTGGCATGACCGATGTGCAGGTAGCCATTCGGTTCCGGTGGGAAACGGGTATGTACCCTGTTCCCATTCTTGCCTGCTGCAAGGTCATCGACAATCTGCTGCTGAATAAAATTCTTTGGAACAATATTTTCCATATTTGTTGTTCATTGTGGTTTAACACCCTAAAAGTTCGTGACCGATCCGAAAAAATAGGAAAATTTCCCATTTGTGACATGATTTCAAGGGGACTGAGGCCACAATATAATAATTAATTCATATAGCAGCCGATGCCTGTCCCGGGATCCGACAAAAATCTGTCCTCCGATACACGAATCGACAAAGGTAGTAAGAGTTGTTTAGAGGAAGGGCAAAAATGCAGACGAAAAAATGCATTAGTTTTGTGGGATAAAAAGTTGCAACATGGGAAAGATCACATTGGAAGGAATGGAATTTTATGCTTACCATGGTTATTTTCAGAGTGAACGCATTGTGGGCAATCGCTTTGAAGTCAATCTCGAGGTTGAGACCGATTGTGAAAGGGCCTCCCTGAGCGACCATCTTCCCGATGCCCTCAACTACGAAGGGCTCTATACCTTGATCAAGGAAGAGATGCACATTCGATCCCATTTGTTGGAACATGTTGCCGGCAGAATCTTACGACGCATTCATGCCGAGTATCCTCAGGTGGGTCTGGTCAAGATAAAAATTTTGAAGTTAGCACCCCCCATGGGTGGTCATATCAAGGCAGTTGGAGTCACACTCGAAGGATAATCGCGATTTTTAATCTGACCTCTCTCTGTCAGTAGAAAATTCTTATATTTGCACCCTGAAAACGGTCGGTTGGCCGAGTGGCTAGGCAGCGGTCTGCAAAACCGTGTACGGCGGTTCGAATCCGCCATCGACCTCAACTCAAAATGCGCCTGATGTCAATGATTTGATTGTCAGGCGTTTTTTGTTTTAATTTCCCCTAACTCGACCGGTTGCCTATTCATTTTCCCTTTTCTTACGGGGGATTGGAATCCGCACAAAGTATCACAATATTTGTAAATTTGCGGTAGGACTTGTAGCAGTGTATGTTACAGACGTGGCCCGGGCGGTTTGGTTTTTTCTTAAGGTAAACGGATCGGTGGGCTTTATTTTCTCAAAAAACCAGATGCAGGATGTTCGGAAAGTCAAAGAATGATGTAGCAGGAAGTACGGGGATGGGTAGTGAGCTGACGGTCAAAGCCGACTACATCAACATTCCTGTCCAATTGCTTGCCGGTTTTTTGGATGACACCAGAGGCGTTATTCGAAACGTCTATTATTATGCCCTCTATTCCCGTTACATACAAACTGAAAAGGGAACCGACAAGGACCGCTACAAAATGGCGTGCCTCTATTACGGATTTCAGGAGACAGACAGGGAAGAAAATCTGAAAAAGGGGAAGTATCTCTACGATCGGTTTCAGCATGCACCCATGACTGGAATTGAACGCTCCCTCTTTTCTGAATACAACAGGGGCGACAAGTCAGAATTCGACAAAGCCTGTTTTTTAGCCTACCATGCACTGAAATCCATCGTTGCCGGGAAAATATTTCAGAAATCGGATAACAAACTGTTGTGGGCCAGAATGGATGGGAAAGTAAAAACCATCCAGGATGTGAGCGAATTGTCGGATCGTCTCCGTTTCTATACACAGGAATATCAGACCTTGAAAATCAAACGGGAATTAAGGGACAATTGGGGACTTGTCTACTATGCCCAACATACCCGCGGGTTTTATGTCTCTTTTAAACTGGATCTCAAATCACTGATCCTGGAAGCCATGAAACGGAAGAAGAAGTCGGTCGAAAAACAGCGGCTGCTTTTGATCCGAAAACTAGAAGCCGAGGCCCAGGCGAAATTGAATAAAGGATTCCCGGTATCCTAAAAATCGACTCCCCTTACTTATTTTGAGATCCCGCCCTAAGAATCCACAATTCCTAGCGAGCTTTCCAAGCGATTTTTGTGGCGTTCAATTTTTGCTCTATTCCATCCATCTGGAACAAAACGGAAACCTTTCCCAACCTGGCCTCCAACCCTTCATTAATCCGGTATGACTTCATGTAAAATTTTTTAGGTCATATCACTGGCATGATTGGATCATATAACAGACAAACATCTGACTAAATAAATTGACTGAACTCTTTTCAAATACGATTTTGTCTATCTCGATTTTGTTATGGGCTGAAATTCGCTCCAGGCGACCGTAAAAATGGTCGGATTGTCCCAAGTTTTTGAGATGAAATGAGACCAAAAGAGGGACAAATGGTAGGGCCTTCCTTGTCTGAGGTATTTGATCACTCTTTTGTGGCTCCTTCCGGGCGCCAAACCAGATTGGAGGGTTTGCCTCAGGGCTTTCTCCCCATTTTCCCCTTTTTCCATCGTTGGAATGCTTGATTCACTGCCTTTTCCTTGCAGATTTTTTCCTTTTCCATTCGATTGCCAAACCCAATACAATTTCTTAATCATAAATCGTATAAATGAATGATATACAATTTGATAAAATGTGTCAATTAAAGCAATGAATAGATCTCTATTTGCTTCACAACGCCCTTTTGATCCGAAATGTCCGGATCGTTTGGAAGTCGTTTCACGGAGTTCTATAAAAGGGCAATTGTCCTTTGTCTGGAGAAACTTCTCAAGCTATCCCTCTTTTTACGCACCAAATTTCCGGAGATTAATTTCAGCTGACAGTTGAACAATCGTTGCGGGTATTTGATTGTTTATAAAGTACAGATAAACAAGACGATAGGATTATTTTTCCGGCCGGTAGGGCGGTTTTGCGTCTTGCCTAAACCGTCTGAGAATCACGCCACTTGAAAAAGGATGGAAGGAGGTTCGGAATATTTGGCTGTCAAGATGCAAATTGGCCGTATCGGATTTATTTCTTATCTTTCATCTTACAATCCAAGTCCTCCGCCATGTGTACTTCTGTTTACGCATGGCCACCTTGTTCCTGGGAAGGTGCTGTTTGCACCAATCCTCTTCAGATCTAAAACTAAATCGGCTATTGACATGAAAAATGCTCTGTTGGTCCTATTATTTGCGCTGTTTTTGAATGGCTGTGTTCAAAAATCTCCTTTCGTCTCCCCCGTTGCAACGGATAAAAAGCCTTGGAGCCATCTCTCGTTCCACAATCAACCCGATCATTTTCGTTTTGCCATTGTTTCGGACAGGAATGGAGGAAACCGCCCCGGAATCTTTGAGCAAGCCATTGGTAAACTCAATCTTTTGCAACCCGAATTTGTGTTGAGTGTGGGGGATTTGATCTCCGGATACTCCTCGGATACGACCGAATTGGCAAGGCAATGGGCTGAGGTTCATCACGATATGGCCAGTTTGCAAATGCCTTGGTTCTACCTCCCTGGCAATCACGATATTGGAAACAATGTCATGAGAAAAGAATGGGAGAAGCGATATGGGGTACGTTATTATCATTTTCTTTATCACCAGGTGCTATTCCTGATTCTTGACACGAACGACGAGCCAGGATTGAATCTTTCAGAAAAGCAGACCCAGTCCGTAATCCAAGCCCTGCAGGCGAATAAGGAGGTGAAATGGACCTTTCTCCTCATGCATCATCCCGTTTGGAAATATGAAACAGGCGGAAGATTTCAGCAAATCGAAAAGGAATTGTCTGGTCGATCCTATACCGTCATTGCAGGTCATGAGCACCACTACATGCAAGAAGAACGAAACCATGCCAATTACTACATCTTGTCGACGACGGGTGCCGGGAGTCAGTTGAGGGGAAACTACTTCGGGGAATTTGATCATGTGGTTTGGGTAGCCATGTCCGATAACGGTCCGATACTTTCGAACCTGCGTCTGGATGGTATTTTGCCTCAAGACATCAGCAATGGACAAACGGATCTTTTAGCTAAACAGCTTGTTGAGAATGCGAATATCAATCATTTGATATTGTGCAATAACAGTGATACTTTAAAAAGTGGTACAATCTATTTTTCATTTCACAATTCCGCTGCAACTCCCCTCCAGGTGAACCTGGATTTCTTTCAACACACGCAACTATCTTTGGGTGTAGGTTCCCTCGAAAAGGTGGTGGCGCCAGGCAAGGATGAGGTGCTGGAGGTGCCATTTTCCATCAAGTTCCCCAGGGTGCAAGATTCAATTATACCCTTGAAGGTTGCCTGGAAATTGTCCTATCTGGATCCAACCCACCCGGACTTTGGACTCAGCGGAAATGTCAAGATCGACGTGAAACCCACCCGGACTGCCTACCTGGCGGAGGATCTTCCTTTGTTTACCCAAGGTCACCAGGTCGTCTTCAGCCATCCTTATGTATCGCTCGAGAGTCGTTACCGTTTTACCGGCGAGGTAGAACATCGCTATGAGATGCCGCTGGAGCTGAAGCAATCTTCTTCCCTCTCTTTCCGTATCATCAACTCCAGAAATGAGACCACCGCTGTTGAGGAGAAGCAGTACGAAAAAAGAGATCTGATTCCTGCAACTGAGGTCAATCATCCGTTGCCGGGGCTCGCCTATTCCTACTATGAGGGAGTCCTGAATAACCTTTCCGGGCTGTCCAAACTTACCGCGGTTGGTGAAGGTGTCGCCACGGATTTCCTGGTCACCAACTATGCAAAGAGATCCAACTTCTGGGCCCTCCGTTTTTCGGGATGGATCAACATCCCGACAGATGGTATCTATCTCTTCCGAACCCGGGTAGACAAAGCCTGCCGAATCTTCCTTGATGGAGAATTGGTCCTGGATGATCGTAAAATCCTGAAGGGAGAATCCAACGGAATCCTGGGATTGAAAAAGGGGTATCATCCGATCCGAATCGAATACCTCCAGGGAAAAGGAGATGCAAGGTTGCGTTGCTATTGGAGAAAAGCCACTGATGAGGATTGGTCGCCACTTGAGTTCTCCCAATTGTTCCATTGACGAACCGACACACGAGGTAGGAGGTAAGGAGAATAAGGACGAATTACCATTTATTATGGAGCATTTTAAAATGCAATGTATGAACATATAATAATGCGCTAACTAAATAAAAAGATTAGAAAAGCCGAATATAGATGATCAGCAAATCATAATTCTCAGAAGATGAAAAAATGGGTTAGAAGGGAATTTATTTCCAGGACCTCTGCCGTTGGAGTGGGTCTGGGATTGATCAGTCCAGATCTGGTGTTGGGCAGCAATACAAACCCCACAGAAGAAAAAAGGATTGGAATGATTGGTCTAGACACCTCTCATTGTGTTGCCTTTGCCACGGCTCTGAATGGAGAAAATGGTTCAGAAAAATACATGGGATACCGCATCGTCATTGCCTATCCCTATGGGAGTCGTGATATCCAGAGTAGCGCGGAGCGAATACCAGGGTATACCGAAGCAGTGAAAAAGCTGGGCGTCACCATTGCCTCCTCCGTAGAAGAGGTGTTGAAAAATTGTGACGTAGTGATGTTGGAGACAAACGATGGCCGGTTGCATCCGGAGCAGGCGATGCAGGTGATCAAGGCAGGTAAAAGGATGTTCATTGACAAACCGGTAACTGCCTCGCTCGCATCTGCGATGGCGGTTTACCGAATGGCAAAAAAATTTGGTGTAAAGATCTTCTCCAGCTCCTCCCTAAGGTTTGTCGCAGGAATGCAAGAGATCTCCCGTGGTGAAATCGGGAAGGTGATCGGAGCACAGACCTATAGTCCGGCCAAATTGGAGAAGAGTCATCCGGATCTTTTCTGGTATGGGATTCATGGTGTGGAGATGTTGTATGCGGCGATGGATCGTGGCTGCATGGAGGTGACGCGTATTTCCAATGATGATACCGACCTGGTAACGGGTCTGTGGCCCGAAAACCGTCTTGGTACCTTTCGTGGCATGCGAAGTGGGAAGACGGATTATGGAGGAACGGTTTTCGGAGAAAAGGCCATCCGGTTTTTGGGACCCTATGATGGATACAATGCCTTGCTCGAACAAATCATTGCCTTTTTTGAGAGTGGAGTACCCCCGGTTGACGAGGAAGAGACATTGGAGATACTTGCCTTTATGGAAGCGGCCGATTTAAGCAAGGCCGCAAAGGGTCAGCCGGTCTCCATTGCCTCGGTCATGAAGGCTGCAACTGAAGACAAAGAGTGGAACAATCTTGAGAAATTTTAAAATGTCGGATATGGAAAATACCAGAAGAGATTTCGTAAAAAAAGTGGTGGTTGGGGCAACGGCTGTTTCGGCCGGCGGAGTATTACCCGGATTTACTGCCCGGAGTTATGGTCGCATCATGGGATCCAACGAGAAGATCGTGGTGTCGATGATGGGAGTCAATTCAAGGGGGAAAGCCCTCGCCAGAAATTTTTCTGTGCAGGAAAATTGTGAAATTGCCCACATCTGTGATGTAGATTCCAGAGCCATTGTGGCCTGCAAGGAGGCCATCAAGGATCGGCAGCAAAGGGTCCCGGAAGGTTACCGGGATTTCAGAAAATCTCTGGAGAGCAAAGACATCGATGTGATGGTGATTGCTGCTCCCGATCATTGGCATGCCCCAGCTTCGTTACTGGCCATGCAGGCAGGGAAACATGTGTATGTAGAGAAACCTTGCTGCCACAATCCTGCGGAGGGTGAGATTCTGGTACAGGCGGCAAAGAAATATGCAAAAGTCATTCAGATGGGCAATCAACGGCGCTCCTGGCCAAATGTGGTGAAGGGAATCGAAGAGATCAAGGCGGGAACCATCGGGAAGGTCTATTTTGGCAAAGGCTGGTACACCAACAACCGGGGACCGATTGGTAAGGGAACCGTAGTGGATGTGCCGGATTGGCTGGATTGGGATCTTTGGCAAGGTCCTGCCCCCAGAAGGGAATTCAAGAGCAACCTGCTGCATTACAACTGGCATTGGTTTTGGCATTGGGGAACAGGAGAGGCCCTGAACAATGGCACCCACATGATTGACCTGTTGCGTTGGGGAATGGATGTGGACTTTCCCATCAGGGTCAGTTCAAATGGCGGACGTTATCGCTACAATGACGATTGGGAGACTCCGGATACCCAGGTCATCAACCTCGATTTTGCAAAAGGAGTGACCATGTCTTGGGAAGGAAGGAGCTGTAACGGAAAGCAGGTTGAGGGAAGTTCCGTGGGGGTGGTGTTCTATGGAGAAAAGGGGAGCATTCTGATCCCCAGTGGAAACAGTTTCACGTTGTTTGATCTCCAGGGGAAAGTGGTGAAGGAGGTAAAGGATGAATTGAAGGTTGATCCCCGTGATCTCTCCAATCCGTCAGAGCGTGTGGACGCCCTGCACATCTTGAACCTATTTGATGCGATCCGGAAAGGTACTCCGCTCAATTCGGGAGTCGAATCAGGATTCAAAAGCACGTTGTTGGTCCAATTGGGGAACATCGCCCAACGAGTTGGACGTACCTTGAACATCGATCCGCAAAATGGTCACATCCTCAAAGACCATGAAGCCGCCAGGTTGTGGTCCAGAAAGTATGAAAAGGGATGGGAGATGAAGCTTTAATGAATTGGTATATAAGTTTTAATGTTTATGTCATTCCATAGATAGTTTAAGTAAGTTACATGCCTTTCCATTCACATGGAGAAAGGTTTACCAAGAATAATCCCATGAATGATCAGCGATCCAGAAGAAGATTTTTAAGAGACACTGTTTTTGCCGCTACACTGGCAGGAACTGCTCAATGGAGTTGTTCCGATGCCGGCCGAAACCGAAAAGTGGTTGGCACAAATCAAGTAACCTTGCCGGGTTTTGAGGCCTCACAATCCAATTCGGACCCCTACAAAGGTTGGGAGCCCTTTTCGGAAAGGAAGATCCGAGTAGGACTCGTCGGTCATGGGGTATGCAAGTTTGCTTCCCAGTTTGGTTTTCAAAACCATCCCAATGCAGAGGTGGTGGCCGTGAGTGATCTGATACCTGAACGGTGTGCCGAGATGGCTCGTGTTTGCAATTGTGCTGTCACCTATCCCTCGCTGGAGGAACTGGTGAAGGATGACCGCATCGAAGCTGTCTTTGTTGCCACGGATGCCCCCAGCCACTTCAGGCATTGCCTCGAAGTACTAAAGCATGGCAAACATGTAGCCGTGGCGGTTCCTGCGGTATTTGGATCGCTAGAGGATGCGGAAAGGCTATTTGAGGCGGTCAAGGCAAGTGGTTTGACCTACATGATGTTCGAAACCTCTCTTTTCCGGGAGAGCCTTTATGCCATGCGGCAAATCTATCGGGCAGGGGAGTTGGGCCAGCTGGTCTACGCGGAGGGTGAATACTACCATTACATGGAAAAACCCATCGACTCATTCAAGGGTTGGAGAATTGGGTTGCCTCCACAGTATTATCCGACCCATTCCAACGCTTTTCACATCGGCGTTGGCGGGGGCAGGTTTACTGCAGTTTCCTGCATCGGAATGCGGGGTGTTGTGGAGCACTTGCAACCCCAAAACAACCGATATGCCAACGGTTTTGGCACGGAAGTAGCCTTGTTCAAGACCAGTGAGGGTGGAACAGCCAGAATGGCCGTAAGCTGGGATACGCCGGGTGACGGAGGCGAGAGAGGTCGTATCAGGGGACAAAAAGGCACTTTCTATGATAAATTTGAGGGGCTGCATCCATTGAAAACGGATACCAAACGTCCACCGCTCCCTCCCGGAATGCCTTTGGGTGGTCACGGGGGATCGCATGGCTACCTTACCAACGAATTTCTGCAGTCTATCCTGCAAAACCGGAAACCCCTTGTTGATATTTCCATGGCATTGAACCTTACCGTTTCGGGAATCGTGGCCCATCAATCTGCCTTGAAGGAGGGTGAGTGGTTAAAAATACCGGGATATTCCTTCTGAGGGACTGTAAGATCTGGCCACAGGCAGATCCAGCAAGTGGGTATCAACTGGAGAATATCTGATTATCTTTGGGCATCCCGGTCAACGGAACCGGAGTTCAACTGTCTGACCAACTACTACTACGAATGGAAAAGCAACTTTATCCCCTTGCCGGGATTGTCACCGTTTTGAATACCCCTTTCGGTGACGATCTGGCCATTGATCTCCCCTCCCTTCGAAAGAATGTCAGAATCGCTCTGGAAGCGGGTGTATCCGGCTTTTTGGTCTCGGGGATCGCAGCCGAGGCAGACCGGTTGTCGATTACAGAGAAATTGCAGATTGCGGAAGCCGTTCTGGAAGAGGTGAATGGTGCAGTACCGGTCATTGCCGGTGCAGGCGAAACGGAATTGGGTAAAAACCGAAAATTGATCCGTTATTATCTTCGGGCTGGATGCAACAACATCCTCGTGAGAATTCCTTACCTCAATCCGGAACAGTTTAGCCAAAATTTTTATGAATTGGCTGCTCTGGGACCAGAAATGATCATGTTGCAGGATTGGGATCCGGTCGGTTATGGCTTGCCAGATGAATTGATTTGCCGGTTGTTTCATGAAGTGGAGGCATTCCGCTGCCTCAAGATTGAAACGGTTCCGGCTGGTGTAAAATACTCCAGGATGCTTGAAATGACAGACGGTAAGCTGCATGTAAGCGGAGGATGGGCTGTCTCACAAATGACGGAAGCCCTTACCAGAGGTGTGCATGCCTTTATGCCCACGGGCATGCATTCGATCTACACCACCATCTATGCACGCTGGCAACGGGGTGAAAAAAGTGAGGCAGAACAACTTTTCAGGGAAATTCTGCCAGTACTCTCTTTCTCCAATCAACATCTGGACATCTCCATTCGTTTTTTCAAGCAGCTGCTCCATCGGCAAGGAGTCTACCAGACCCCGCTTGTACGAGAGCCTTTGTTGCCCTTTGACAAGGTGCACAGGGAGATTGCCTTTGAACTCATTGAATGGATCTGTCGGATCGAAAACCGGTTGCGTGCGCAGCAACGGCAAGAAATGTTAAAGGGAGTGGTGTGAAGAAGGCTTACCCTTTCATCCATCGGTTATCTCTTTTCCAACCATAGAATTTCGTATGGAACAACTCATCAGTTACATCGCCCTCGGGGCACCCGCCACCCGGTGTCCGGCGTCAGGAGAGCTTCCTTTTTTGCGGCCTGAGATCGGATTCACCCCCAAGTGGTACCATGAATCGGCGGGTGTCGATTTTGGTGTACGCTGGCATGCCGATCCAATCTATCGCAGGCATGCCATCCAAAACATGCGAAGGGTCGTCGACGACCGGTTTCCGGGCAACCGAATGGGCCGGCAAAGAGAGGAGAAAGAAGATTTGCTTACGGGAATCTATGGAGCCTGTATCGTCTCATCGCTGTTCGATGTGCCGATAAGGTATGCTGCAGATCAGTGGCCGGTAGCTGAACATCTCGAAATGACCGATGAAGAAATCCTGAACCTCCGGCCTGTTGACCCCTCCACCCATCCCTTTTTCCTTTCGTTGCTGGAACAGGTTGATAACGTGGCAGATATGACCGGGAAGGCCGATGGATTTCTCAATTGGCAGGGAGTGCTGAACAATGCCCAAAGGTTAAGAGGTCAGCAACTGTTTATGGATCTGCTGATGGCTCCTGAGTTGGCCCTGCATCTTTTTGAATGCATCACGGATACCATGATTCGGGCAGCGGTTTTGTTCAGGGAACATCAGGCGAAGCGGGGATCCGTCTATCGCTTTTTTACCGTCAGCAATTGTTTGGTGAATATGCTCTCACCCGATCTGTATCAGGATTATCTGCTTCCGTTTGATTTGAAGATTTCCGAAGCCTTCTCCTCACTCGGCATCCACAATTGTGCATGGGATGCTTCTCCTTACCTGGATGGATATGCCGCCATCACCAACGTCAGTTATGTTGACATGGGGCAGGATTCGGACCTGGTTCGGGCAAGGGAATGTTTCCCCCATGCCAGAAGAGCCGTGATGTATACCCCCATGGATCTGGCTAGGAAATCACGGCAGGAACTGAAGATAGATCTGATCTCCCTCGCAGAAAAGTTTGGACCCTGTGATCTGGTAGCAGCAGATGTCGAAGCCGGCACCCCGGATCAGAAAGTACTGGACCTGATCTCCCTTTGTGAAGAGATTTCGGCGCATCATCGGTCATAGGAAAAGCTCTCCATCGCGGGGATTTGGATGCCTTTCGGACCAGGATTATTTTTTTTGGAGCATTGCTGGAAAGGAGGTGCTCAGTACTTTATCTCCGTTTTTGTCGCGGATCCAGGTGTCAAATTCCCTTTTCCCTTCGTGCAGTACAAGGATACGTCCTCCAGCCAACGGGTCTTCCGGACTTTTCATCACCTTTGAAACCCTGCCATAAGCCAACGCAATGCCATGCCAGGAGGTGATGTAATCATTGATGTGGTCATGCCCGACAAAGGTTCCCATGATATCCCCGCATTCGAGTATGGCAGTGAAAAGACCAGAATTGATCTCCGGACAGCATTCCTCTTCATTTTTTACCCCGATCAACCGGGCATCCTTTGCTTCCGTTGCCTGGCGGTATTCCGGAAGCGGGATGTGGAAAAAGGCCAGGGCAGGCAAGGGTTGGCCGCCATTTTCCCTTTTGTATTGTTCGCTTACCTTTCGGTACCATTCGATCTGATTGAAACCGATCCATCCATATCCATCTACCACAGGTTTCAGGGTACTGTAGGCATTTGAGTCGAATCCGTAGATGAGTGCTCCGATCTTTCCATTGTTCGTTTGAATGGGAAAAACGAAATTGCTGTTACCACATATGCCGCCCACATCGCTGTTGAGGCATCCCGGTAAATTTTCAACCAATTGGGCCAGTTGTGTTCGCGAAAATTTCCTTTCAGACTCATGGTTTCCAAAGACCACCATCCAAGGTGTAGACGTTTGCTGAAGTATGGCTACCAATTTTTTGTAACCTTCGGTTGGAGGATCTTCTGTGACAATGTCTCCGGTGAGAACGACCAGATCCGGTCTTTCCAGCGCCACAAGGTCCTTGATCAATTCAAGCGAATAGAGATTGGATCCGGAGGCGATATGGATGTGGGTGTCGGTAAACTGCAGGATCTTGAAGCTGCCGTCGGCATGAAAGTGAAGCGATGGAAGTTTCTTGGCAAAGAGAGGCTGGCACAAGGAACACAGCGCGAGTAAAAGGATGAAAATGGCCTTTTTCATGTTTTTTGCTTGAAAGCGGGGCGATCCGTGACCGGGATCGCCCCATTAAGTCATTTTTGCAACGTGAAGGAGTCGATCATCGTTCCTTGCCTATTGACAGCCTCCAAATGAAGGGTTTGGCCGTCAATCTTCACATATTGATACAAATGTCCTGCGGCATTGCGTACTTCTGCATAGGGCTCCTCAGGGAGGTTGTGGTCATGGTTGGGAATTCCAACTGAAATCATGTAGAGGGTTCCTTCCTTGCTGTTCGGTACGATTTTCCCTCCTCTCATGGGTTTCGACCGCATGTAATAATGAAGATGTCCGCCATAGACCATGTCCACATGATACTTGTCAAAAATGGGAATCCAGGCTGCCTGAATGTCCAGATAAGGTTCTTCCCAATTGTACGGTGCAAAATGGAACATCGCAATCTTCCAGGTTGCCTTGCTGGCTGCCAGTTCTTTTTCAATCCAGGCACTCTGGGCATCGATGGGTGAAGTCGCATCGATCATTAGGAAAAGGGTGTTTTTGTAGGTAAAGGAATAGGTCTGTTTCTTGGGTACTCCGGCCGGGGCATTCAGCGGATAGCTGAAGAGGTCGCAATAGAGTTTAGCCCCCAATCCGGCCCTGTTGTCGTGGTTTCCGGGCACAGACATGAAAGGAATTCTGCAACTGGTTTCCTTGGTATAGCTGAAAAGGGCATCCCATTGATCCCTGTTGAGGCCATCACTGACAAGATCCCCGACGATGGAGAAGAAGGCTGCATCCGGATGTTCTGCATCGGCTTTTTTCAGGATTTCACCGAAAGTTGGCGAAAAATGGGTGTCACCAAACCAAAGGAAGGAGAACCGGGCATCCTTGGCAGCCGTTTGAAAGGTCTGCTTTTCCAACCAGTTTGCTTGTCCGGTAATCTTGTACTGATAGGTCTTTCCCGGTTTCAGTCCGCTGATTTGTGCCGTATAATGGAGGGTATAACGATCATTCATCAGCATTCTGTCCTCCATCTTCAGCATCTGAGCTTTCACTGATTTTGTTTCATTGCCGCCCTTTTCACGGAAAGTGATTTGATCGGCTATGGTAGCGGGGTTGGTTCGCCATTGGACATCCACAGTGGTGGAGGGATCCCCGCTCCAGGTTAGGATGATCTGGTCAGGGTCTGCCGTGCTGGGACTTGGGGTTCGACGGAAGGCGCCCACAAGATGCGATTCGGCCGACCTGCCACGGGTGGTCCGAAACAGGAGCTCTCCCTTCATCTCTTCGGGTACATTCTTTAAGACCAATTCGTCCCAATCCAGATAGGTGGAAGTGCCATTGTCCAGTACGGCCATCTTCTGATCAGCCGGAAATACGGGAATCACTTTCAGTTGATCGCCTTGATTGACCGGCCTTACAGAAACAAAGTAATGGAGGGCCAGGCCATTCTCAAACCCATCAACTCCCAGACCAATGTCACCGGCCGGGAATTTCTTTTGCCACACATCATAGGTGGTTTGGGTATTGTTCATGGAAAGGGAGGTCTTGGTAAATCCCTTTTGAGGTAGCCAAAAAGGGACTCTTTTTTGTGAACGGTTCTGCATGACTGAAACGATGACCGGCACATTGACGTGAAGGATCTGGTGGGTGGTGGCAAGAATTTCCTTCTCCTCGGGGGTGAAGAGATCCAGGATGTTTGCACCATCCAGCTTCATGAGGTCTATCTTGTCACTGTTTTTGTAAAGATCCGCAATGACCCTGTCCATCACGGACTTCACATGGCGATCAGCCTGGTTGTTGCCCCCTATGGCTGAAAGCGACAGGAGCACAAGGATGGTTAGCGAATAGAGATATTTGTTAATCATGGTAGCAGTTGTGAGTGGATAAAATGTTTAATTCCGACAAGTTAAAATATTTAGTAGGGTTGTTCCTGTGATCCCATCAATTTTTCTGTTGCTCTTTGTGGCTTTCCCTGAAATCATCGGGATCATCGAGATCCGGTGATTCTTTGAGCGATTCCCATTTGAACTTGACATTGTAGGGATCCAACGCCTTCTGGGGATCGAAGATTCTTTTGTCAATCATCTCCATCTTGTAAGGTCTGAAATCCGGCTTGTTTGTAAAGAAGTCGGAGAGTAGGGAGGCGGTGGCATCAAATTGATTCAGCGGGGGCAAGTTGTTTAGCTGATAGATGCTTTTCAGGATGGCTCCAAAGTTGGCGTGTGTATGGGAGACATAATTTCGTTTCACCCACGGGCCCATCATCATCAGCAGGGATCGGTGGGCATCGATGTGGTCGCGCCCATCTTGTGCATCATCTTCGGTAACGATGACCAACATCTCCTTCCACCACTTGGTATGGCTGAGGGTCTGCAGGATTCTGCCCAATGCCAGGTCATTGTCTGCCATGTAGGACTCCTTGAAGGGATAACCATCATTGGGCCTTTCGCGTGAACCATGGTCGTTGGGAAGTATCAGGGTGAGGACAGGAGGGAATTCCTCCTTACCGGATAGCCACTTGTCCCTGAGCTCTTCTTCGAACATGTCTACCCGAAATTGATCGGGGATGCTGGTGTTGAAGGTGGCATATTTGCGGGAAGTTCTGTCCCACAAAGGTTTTGGCATCGGGAAAAGAACACCCATTTTGACACCGGAATACTTGTGCCATTGCTCCTCTTCGGCCCCGGAGAACTCAAATCCCAATCCGAAATTGAAAAAATTGATCCCATGCCGGGAGAGGTGTTCCCACATGCCTCCTGCTTCGTTGTAATCTTCCGGATAGACAGCCCCTGATGAACCGGCTACCATTTTTCTACCCGGAGCGGTGCTCAGGATGTTCTCCGTTATCTTGACCGAGCTGTTGATCTCCACCCATTCATTGGGATAGGTTCCGACCATCCATCGATGGCCATGGACCGATGCGTCGGAGTCGGTGTAAAAGTTATCACTGATGGCATATTGGCGCGCCAGTTTTTGGTGATTGGGCATGACGTTCACATGTTCCACTACCCGTGTTTTGTCTTTGCTTACAACGGTTGCATGGAGGCCATATCGGGCAAGTGAGGGTTCGCCCAGAGCCCCTTTTCTCTCCCCGAAGATTTCATCAAAAGTTCGGTTCTCCTTGGTGATGTAAACAATGTGTTTGATGGGGCTTTTTCTGAGGTTGATAGCCGGAGGAAGCGGATTCTTGCCATCGTCCTTGACCATCACTTCACGGTAGGTATAGCGTTTGACCAGTTCGGTAGAGGCAGCCAGATCCAGGTTCTTCAAGGAGATCTTCTCAAAGGTACCTTTCATGATATCGCCTACGTAGGTACCGGCAGGTGTAGGTTTGAAATCCGGTCCTCCATTTTTCCCTGAGCCGGAGCCCCGGGCTGTCACCACATAAAGCGTCTGATCATCCGGTGAAATCCTCAATTTGGTCGGCCACCAACCAGTAGGGATGTATCCCAGCACTTTTTCAGCTTGTGCATCTAGGACGGCTACGCAATTCATTCCGCTTAGCGCGACATAGAGTCTGGACTGGTCGTGGCTCAGTTCGATGCCAAAGGGGATCATCCCCCGGTAAGCATCAATTTTAGGATCCATGGTAAGGCGGATCGTTGAAACAACTTTGCCCGATTTTGGATCCAAAACGGAGATGTTGTCATTGGTGGCATTGGTCACAAATACCTTTGTTTTTCCGGCTGCAATGGAGTTGGGACTGGAACCCCCTTCCACCTCTATTCCGGCTACCCTTTCACCCATTCGGTAGCCGGTTTTTTCTTTGGCAACGATGCTGTTGTCCTTCAGGTCGATTGTCCAGACGGAGACAGCTTCGGGGACATGTGGGCTACCCAATCCGGGCATCTCCCTTCCGTCTATCTTTTTACCCTCTTCCGCCTCTTTGGAAGGGATGCCATATGGCGGAAAGTCAAGGCCTACTTTTTCGATGTTGTCCTTCGTGAGTCCGGGAACAACGGGGTAATCGTAAATGCCGGTATTGGCCACATAGGCGTATCTTCCATCGGGTGAAAGATCAATTCCCAAAGGAAACCGACCTACGGGTACGGATGCGTGTATCTGTTGTGAGTTCAGGTCCAGGATGACCATCCTGAAATTGAACTGGTCCAGGATGTAGAGGCGCTGTTCATCCGCCGAAAGGCGAATGTCTCCTACAAAACTCTCCTTGTAAACTTTGTCACCGGACGGTCCGTTGAGTGAAATCCTTTTTTTGATTTCACTCTTTGTCAGGTCAAAGAGGATGATGTCTCCATTGTCCCCGCCACTGAGGTAGGCCAGTTTGTTGTCGCCCGAAATGGCAGCACCCATGTACGAGCCCTTGTCCTGATAAGGATAAACGATTTTTTTCTCGTTGAGGTTGGCAGTATGGATGACGGACAGTTGGTTGCTGTGTACGGCCAGTGCCAGTGAGCCATCGGGGGATAGGGTCATTCCGAAGGGATCGGGGGAGATGCGTAGGGTCTCTCCCAAGGGTTTTACGATCCTTCCGTTGGGAATGATGCTAGCACCTTCGGGATTTAGTTCGCAGTATTTGTTGTACCCCGGAACCTGGAGTGTGGCAACCATTTTTTGTTCCTTGCAGGAGGCAAGCAACAGACAGCCAAAGGTGGCCAGCGAGGCTAGATAAAGGGTCAATTTTCCTGGATCGGTATGGGAACCCTTGTGTTTCATAGCGGATGTTTTTAATTGAAATGCAATGATGATTTGACAGTCAGGATTACAAGGCCGGTCTGGCCGGGCCGTTGTAAGGTTCTGCCCCCACATGCCTTCCGGGTCTCTTTTCAACGCTGAGCAAAGAGGGGTCTGTCACAGAAGGTGCTGCGATAAAGCCATAATACCTGGCCATCCAGTAGTCGACCAGGAATCCGGATGGATTGGTCACATGGCTGCCATTGGTAAATCTGTCCAGTTCTGTCGGGCTCTGGCCATCCTGATTGATAGAGGTTTCACGCGGGGATAGGCTCTTTCTTCCCCCTTCGTAAGAGGAGTAACCAGCCTCAGGGAACAGGTCATCCCTTTGTGAATTGATGAAGCCATTGGCTGTGCAATCCAATGGAAATTCCCTCAAGTGGGCGACCGATTTTTCCTCTTCGCAGTCATTTCCGGTATACAAGCCATAAATGAAATTGTACCAGGGAACATGGGAGATCCGCTTGATTTCCCATGTTCTGTCCAAGCTTCGCAGATAAATGGCTTTGAGAATCGGATCCTTCACATACCGAAGGAGGTTGTCATAACTCCAGAAGGCCAGATGATCGTCCCAGGGTGCCAGCGTTTCTGGTGGAAAAACATTTTTCTGGCGGATGGTATTTTGGGGATAGCCCCATTTGACCAGTTGGCGGGTCCCTTCGCTAAATTTCTTGTCGCCGGTCAAGGCGTATGCCGTTTCCATGAAGGAGAGCACTTCCAATCCATTCAATCCCTTGTCTGAATAACCATAAGGCCGGAGCAGGTATTCCGGATTCCAGCGGGCCCAGCGCGTCGGTTTGCCATCCAAATCTTTCATGGTCCATCCGCAGTCGATGATGTAAGAGGCCATTTGGCGGATCTGTTCCTTGGCCATCTCCTTGTCCTTACCTTGCGCAACCAATTCATAGAAAAGGGCGAGGGCATAGAAATGGGCCGTTACTTCGTCGCTGGAGGTGTCTCCCTTCCAGAACCATTTGCCGTCGGGTGTTGGATACCATTTGGCAGGTAATCCTCCCGAACCCTGTTTCCCCCTTTCATCTTTGTCGGCCGTTGCCGACCAAATGGAACGGGCAATAAACCCGTTTACTCCGGTAATTTTGCCAAGCCACATCATGGCTCTGGCCGATTCGATGGCTTCCAGACGGGCTGTTTCATCACCCGTACATGCATATTTGTAACACATGGCAGCCAGGTAGGGAGCGGTATGCCCGCCATCGTTGTCGCTTACTTCCCGGATCCATTCCCCGTTCTTCCGGTAGAGGTTGTGGATGAATCCCAGCCGTTTGTGACCCCATTCCTCGATGTGCCGTTCATAGTAGGCCGCTTTTTTCAGGAGCGTGTATGGTTCGTAACGGATGATGCCAATGCCTGCATCTGTACCGATGTAAACGGTTGAGTTGCCGGCTGCAATGCAATTGACCTTTTCAGATGGGAGCCAAATGCCTGGACCAAAGAAATGCCATTCATTTTCAGAAACCATGCGGATCGCCCCTTTGGTGCTGCCAATCCAAAGATCATCGGCAAAGCCGCGGGCAAGACAGGTCGTCTGCTCTACAGGCAGTCCTTGATCGCCGGTGAGCACCTTCAGTGAGGCACCCCGCATCAGGCCAAGACCCTTGTCCGTGCTGATCATCAGCTTGCTGCCCATGCTGACCAGATCATGTACCTGCCGGGATGGGAGTCTCCCCCAGTCCAGGTGATCCCTGTTCACGGTCTTCCCGTCAAAAAGAACCAGTTCTCCCGGCCTGAGGATGAAAAGATTTCCACTGTGAGATGCCAATTTTAGGATGGGGCCGATTTCAACGGGAGTATCGTTGATCTGCGATCCGTCTTCCTGAACCATGGTGATGTCACTGGTATAGTACCCTCCTTCCGGTTTGATACTCACCAGTCTGTTCCCATCAATTCGGAAGATCTCATCCTGGGTGGCCGCCAGAATTGCGCCCTCATGAAGACAAAGATCACGGAAGACACGTCCATCCAGCATCTCCCATTTCTGGCCATCGAATTTGAAAAGACCTTCCTGAGAGAGGACCCACAGCTTGTTTTCAAGTGACTTGATCGCAGAAATCTTCTTTGGAGCCCCTTGCGACTGGTTTAGTTTCTCCTCGGAAAGCAGAAAAAGCATTCCGTCCATCAGGACATAGCATTGGTTGTTGGCAAATGCCAAGGCTGAAACAGGTTTTTCAGTCAACAATTTGGATGAACTTTCCTGCAAGTAGCATTCATCTTTTTGGGTTTTCCAAAGATGGGTGGATGTTCCCGTCAAATCTTTGCTCCAACCGTCCATGGAAAAAAGGAGCACAACAATCAATCCGGCCAATAATCGTTTCATAGTCAGTAGTATAAGAGAGTAAGCCAAACAACAATATCCCTGCCGGCAGGCGGCAATCCGGATATTGCTACACAAAATAATACAAATCCCACTGGAAACAATGGGTCATACGTTAGTCGATCGGGAGCATAAGTCGCTCCCACAGCGTCCGATCCGGGATTCAAGCGGATGTCGGATGGTCAAAAATAGGATAAAAGCGTGAAGGATTTTCCGGATGAGTGGAAGGATTTAACTTCCCTCTGTTACATTTTCCCCTTGTTGAATGATTTTAAATCGAAAATCAAGGTGAATCTGACCGTATTGGCCAGTGGATTGTTCTGTTGAACCGGGATCAAATACGAGAAATCGATGGAGCAAATGTTCATCTTCAGTCCAAGACCGGCTGAGAGGAACTTTCGGTTCCCTTTGTACTCACTTTCATGAAAGTAACCAGCCCGAACGGCAAACTGATGATTGTACCAGTATTCTGCACCAATCGAATAGTTGATCTCTCGAAGTTCCTCCTTCATGCCACCGGGAGCATCGGTGAACGAGCTAAAGATGGAACTTACAACGGAAGCATTGTTGCTGTTGTCCGGAAGAACGATGCTACCGGAACCGCTTGTTGTGGAGGAACTCACCTGAGGAGATGGCACCATCAGTTTGTTGAAATCCAAGGAAAGGGCAATGGAGTTGTTGCCATCCATTTCACGGGTGTAGGTGGTACCCAGCCGAAGGTTGGCCGGTAAAAACTCCTTGTTCTGACCGTCGTCATAGGATATTTTACCTCCGATGTTGGAGAGGTTGATACCGGCTGAAATGTTTTGGTCATTCCCGGTGATTCCGAAATTGTGGGTATAAAAGAAAGAGACATCCGTGGCAAAGGTATGGCCTGGGACATAAGATTCCGGACCAATCCCTCCGGAGAGATCGGAACGAATGTAACGGATGGCAACACCTCCGGAGAGACTTTCCGAAAGTTTGCGGGAATAACTGACGTCAAAGGCGAACTCATTCGGACTGACATTGGCCAGACTGGATCCGTTCATATCGGTCAGCAGGATCTCACCCATGGAAAAATAGCGAAGAGAGGCACCAATGGTCTGCATCTGATCAATTTTGTAATAACCGGACACATAGGCCAGGTTGATGTCATTGACCAATTGTCTCAGCCAAGGTGTATAGGATAGGGCAAATCCAAAGTTGTCTTTTACAAAGGCAAACTTGGAGGGATTCCAATATTGTGCATTGGCATCGGGAGAGGTGGCTACCCCTGCATCTCCCATGGCTCCGTGCCTGGAATCAGGCGTAATGGTAAGGAATGGAACTGCTGTGGTAATGGGATTGTATTGAACCTCCTGACCCGTTGCCAGGCTTTGGGAATAGGAAGTATGGACGAATGCCAGAGAAATCAGGACAAGAATTAGGCTTAGATTCGCTCTTCTGCTCATAACTTTACATTTATGGGTCAAAGTAATATTAATTTTTCATGCTTTCGAAAGAATGTCAACCAATTTCTGTCTACTAATTGTGGACAATACGTGGACAGGAACAAAGATCGGAAAGTCGGATTTCATGGCATGGCAGGCATTTCATAAGACAGACCTTCATGGCTTTTTCGAATGTCATTTTTCATTTGGATGAGACCAGTGTGTGTTCCTCCCCCAAAACGACCAGGAGATTTCCCGTGGAAAGTTCCAGTATGGCCGATTTGACCTTTTCCTTGCCCCATCCGGTGTCAAACCAAACTCCCTCATTAACAATTAACTTTAGGTCATTGTTTTCGAATGGGATCACTTTTATCCGGCAATTGTTGCCAAATAGCAGTCGATTGAATGGTTGCGGAGTCCCGTCAAGCGTGTTTACCTCCACAATTCCATCGACATTTTTCATCCACTTGATGTGTTGCATCGGAAGCAGTTCCTCCCCATTTTTCCCTTTTGCCGAGACGAGTTCACTCCCGGAGAGCCTGCTTCCTGGAAGCGCCAGGGCATTCAGCGCAGCGGTCAGGGCGGCCATTTCTGGGTCGACACCCAGTTGGCTGAATTTCTTCAGGTATTTTTGGAAAAGGGTATTCCCCGATGGAGTAAGGGTTGGGCTTTTGTCCATGCCAAGGCTTTGATACCTGGAACCGATGTAACAAAGTCCCTCCTGATCCAAACCCAGAAAACCCGACTCACCGACCCGTTCATCCTCATTCATCAGTTCGACCCGTTGTATTTGTCCGGACCGGGTGAATCGGATCACATAGAAAAGACCTGCGTCCTCTTCCAACTCATCCAATCCGGCTTTGCTCAACCAGTTGATTTGTCCGGACCGGGTTAGTTGGGCAAGAAAGATATCGGGATCTGACATTTCTGTGTGGAGGGAGGCTCCGTTTATCTGAAGGTCGCCCCTGAAACTACCGGAAAGATAGATTTCTCCCTGGTCCAATTGTGTCAATTCGAGACCGAAAGCCTTGCCGGTGCATTTCAACCTTTCCACCCAGGCCAATGATTTTCCCTTGTCAAATTTGGCGACAAAGGGAGCCGGCACCAAAGTCCCGTCGAATCTTTTTTCACGAATGAAGCCCGTCAGGTAGAAATTTCCAGCTTCGTCCTGAAGGATGTCATGACCCGATCCTGAACGTTCGGCCCCGAACGAGGTGGCAAGTTTCCAGATCCTGTTGTTCTCGGCCTCCTCGATGGCGGAATTCTCCAATTTTGTCAGGAGCGGTTTCTGGTGAATGAACTCTTTCATGACAAGGCCCATGGGCGCATTTTCGAAGGTGGGATCGACGAAAGTGTAGATCCCCTCTTCCATCTTGAAACCATCTCCTTCCAGCGGCTGCTGAGGTGAAACAGCTACAGAGAAAAATCCCGGATATTCAACAAGTACCGTTTTGGCATGTAACAAATGGGAAACCATCCAGCCGAACAACAACGATTTTCCCTTGTCATTGCACTCATCCTTGGCAAGCAATTCTTCCGGGAAAATGAACCGGTCGTATCCGAAGAGGTCATTGAAGGGATGATAGGCAAACGATTTTTGTACGAATTGCTGCAGGAAAGCAGTGGCTTCTTCAGCATTCATGCCGGACAAGGTTTTCCGCAAGGGTCGGAGCAAACTCTCCTCTGTGGAAAAGGTCATGGGAGCGGTGCAGAGGATGTTGGGGTCCGTATCGGGATACTCCTCATAAAAACGTACGATTTCCGGATTGAATCTCAGATTGAATTCCAGGGATTTTTTCTTCCATTCGAAGGTCATTTTTTTGTTCTGCAGTTCGCCATCGAACCGAAGCGACTGGCTGAATGAAAGGCGAATGGTGCCGTTTGCCCCGGGATGGGCTACGGGATAGGTGAAAACAGGAAAAGAGGCGATGGATTTGTCGCAATAATAGTTTGCACCATTGATGGTCACGAAGGGCATCCCATAGATCCTGTCATGGCATGGGAAAAGAAGTCCGGCTCCCAACTGGTTGTAGGCGATCCTGACATCGAAACCGGAACGGATCATCAAACCCCAGGAGAGGAGCAGCGATCCGCTTTGGTTGGAAGGATAAAGTGTCTCCGAAAGGATGCGGACCAGTTTGTAATAGCCCCAGTCGTTGAGCCCCAACCGAGTGCGCAGGACCATCAACTGACGAATCAGGTGTTGGCTGTTGGCCACACAGAACTTTCTCCAGTATTCAGATGCCCCCTCCGGACTGATGGGCGTGCTTGCCGGCAATGTCAACAGTCGGTCTATGGTGACGCGCAGATTGTTCCCGTAAAATTTGAAGTTGAGCTGTTGCAAGGCGGAAGTTTCCAGTCCTGGTTTTCGCCACCGTGGCAGATGGAGGGTCTTGTCGGGTGAGGACCCATTCTCTTCCCGGGCATAAAACGGGAGCATTTGGGGATTGTGAAACTGGGGCGGGGTCTCAAATTTTCTGGGTTTGGGAAGAAAAATGGGCGGAGACACCGGATACTTGTCCCAGGCATTGACGAGCTGACCAGCAAAAGATTCATCCTGCGATCCCGAGAAATAATGGAAACCGGATTCCAGATAGGGAAGCGGTTTCTGGTTGCTCAGCAGGAATTCACGGCTTTCTCGGATCCATATCTCCTTGAAATCCTGTAGGGTTTGTCCAAAAAAGGTATAGGGAACGAGGGAAAGTACCAGCCAAAGAAAGAGAGCCCGGAATTTGGATTCCGAAATCCATTCTGCCGTTTTATGGGTTCGGTTTGATTCAGGCAAGTTTTTTAAGATTGGGTTATTTGCAAAGATAGGTTAAAATGGCTTTCAAGGATATAACCTCCCTGTTTTATGCTTAACTTTGGGGAGTTTGAACAGCCATGGGTTTGATCCTGAAATATCTGAATGTCATAGCCATCGCCAGTATCAAATTTTTCTGGGCGACTCCCTATGCTTATCTGTTTCATCTCAATAAAATCGAAACTTTTGTGATGATTCAGTTGGGCGGGCTATTTGGTTTCCTCTTTTATTACGCCCTCTTCTCTTTTCTGCTGAAAGAGATCAAACTCATCTGGCCTGCCATCTATTTTATCACTCCCCCTCTTTTCAAGGTGCGATTTGAACATTGGTTGATCCTTCGTAAGGAGAAAAAGCGTCTAGCCAAAAAATTTACCCGTACCAATAAGCTGATTGTCAGAATTAGGAGAGATCATGGCATGTTGGGCATTGTTCTGCTGACTCCTGTCCTGCTTTCCATTCCCGTAGGGGCCTTGCTCGGAACCAAATATTTCAGACACCGAAAAGGATTCATCCCCTCCACCCTGATCTCCATCTTTGTTTGGGGTTTTGTATCCGTCGTTTTTTTCGGCATTTTTCTTCCTCACTGACGTTTCAGTGAACGAAGCACATTCCTCCCTTTTGCACAGATACCCAGTTGGTCTCGCTCTTCCACAAGGGCTTCCGTGACCGCTATGAGTTCTGGGATCAGCTCCGGCTCCCGGAGGGCAATGTCGTGGAGTAGTTGCAGGGCATTGGCCCGAACTGCGATGGCTTCAGACGGGGAAAGGAGTCGGTAAAGCAGATCAATGAAGGGACCGATCTTATCCTCAGGTAAGGTTCTTCCGATCAGCATTCTGGTAAAATGCCTTTTCAATTGGCTGCTTTTCACGGTATGCAGCGTGTCGATGATTTCCGGGACGTAAGGGCCAAGCAACGCTGGATTGGCTTCTGCCGCATGATCGGTGATCCAGGCGGCATGCCAGGCTATTCTGGGATCGTCACAAAAGATCCACTGATAAATTTGGGCAAACAGGTTTGGGTCCTTGGATACCAGTTCTCTCCAGATCTTGATCTCACCACCCCTCAGATGGCGCAATTGATCACGCAGGGGTTCATTGCAACTCTCTTGAGCCTGTGGAGCGGAGGTATTCATAAAATGCCAATTGAGCGGTCAAAAGGGGATACTCCTCCTGTG
Source organism: Marinilabiliales bacterium (assembly GCA_021286825.1). GTDB lineage: Bacteria > Bacteroidota > Bacteroidia > Bacteroidales > Prolixibacteraceae > CAINVV01. The sequence goes on from JAJTBP010000001.1 coordinate 67,257, forward strand.
GGTTAATCTTGTTGGCCAGTTCATTGTCCAGCACGCGTGCTGCGGTGTTGTCCTTCCATTGCAGATCAAAAAAGGCAATCAATTCTTTTTTGATGTCGGGATCGTAAATGGGCACAGCCACTTCGACCCGGCGATCCAGATTACGTGCCATCAGGTCCCCGGAGGAGATGTAAAGGTTTTCCTTGCCATCATTGTAGAAATAGTAGAGGCGGGAATGTTCAAGATAGCGGTCGATCAGTCCGATGGAAGGAATCTCATAACCCTCTTCGACTGAGGTGGAAAGCAAGGAAAACATCCCCCTTACATTCAATCGGATGTCAACACCGGCCTTGGCAGCGTCGCACAACCGACCCACGATTTCAGGATCCACCAGATTGTTGCATTTGATGAAAATGGCTGCCTTCCTGCCATTTCTAGCGGCTTGTATCTCCTGTCGGATCATTTGCGATATTTTGTACCGCATGGTAAAAGGAGAGACCCACAGGTGGGCATACCGACCGATTTTGTAATTCCGGATGAAGAAATCGAAAACTTTCGATACTTCCTTGGTGATGTGGGGATTCACGGTCCACAACATCTGATCGGAGAAGACCTTGGCGGTCACTTCATTGAAATTGCCCGTGGCAATACAACCGTAGAGCACCGGTTCCTTCTCTTCCTTCCGTGTGATGAGGCAGAGTTTGGAATGTACCTTGAGTCCGGGCACACCCAGGATGACCTTGATGCCTTCGCGGGTCAGCAGGTTTCCCCATTGGATGTTCTCCTGCTCATTGAACCTTGCTCTCAGTTCGAGCACCACAGTGACCTTTTTCCCGTTTCTGGCAGCATTGATCAGGGCGTGGATCACATTCGAATTCTTGGCCACCCGATAAGCTGTCACCTTGATTTCCGTCACTTTGGGATCGATTGAGGCTTCCCGCAACAGGTCAATGAAATGGTAAAAGGATTGGTAGGGATAATGCAGCAGGATATCTTTGGCGGCGATGGCAGCAAGCATCTGCTCCCCCTGCCGGAAGGCGGGATGGAGGAGTGGCCGGATCGGATTGTAATAGAGGTGTTTCTTGCCAATCGAGGGGAATCCCATGAAATCCTTGAAATTGTGGATTCTGGAACCGCCAATGATGACGTCTCCCTTTTCGAACTTTAATTTCTTCAGCAGCAGTGCAAGAAAATGGTCCGGTATGTCTTTGTCATGAACGAACCGGACGAGTTCACTGTTGCCCCGTTTCTCAAGGCTCTTGGTAAGAATTTTGACATAGCTCTCGGCCACATCATCATCCAGGTCCAGTTCGGCATCCCGCGTTATCTTGACGATCCATGAGCTGATCTGCTTGAAGCTGAACATGTAGAAGATGTCTTTCAGTTCGTAGCGGATCACATCCTCCAGCAGAATGATGTGTTGTTTCTCGTCTTCCGACGGAAGGATGATAAACCTGGGGAGCATCCCGGTGGGTATCTCAATGAGGGCATATTCCTCTTTCTTGGCGCGGGACATGATCACGGCCAGGTAGATGGCATCGTCATTGAGCGAGGGCAATGGTTGATTTTTTCGAATGATGATCGGCATGATCCTGGGCCTCACTTCCTGTTTGAAATAGGAGGTGACATAGGCTCCTTGCTCGGGGGTCAGATTGGTCTCGTTGATCATGTAGATATCCTCTTCCGCAAGTTCCTGCAGAAGTTGGGAGTAGATCTTCTCGAACCACTTGCTTTGATGCACGACGGTCTTTTCAATCAGTTCGAGAATCACATCCGGCCGCTGGCCATCCACAAGCAAGAGGTTCTCAATCAATGCCAGTCTTCGAAGGATGGCAACACGGATCCTGAAAAACTCATCCAGGTTATTGGAATAGATACCCAGAAATTTGAGTCTTTCAATCAGGGGTACCTCTTTTTTGGAGGCCTCCTGCAGTAACCGCTCATTGAAAGAGAGCCAGCTTAACTCCTTGTTGCGTATTTTGTTGTTCATCTGGACTGTTCTGTTTTCCGTTTTCGCAACATCCGTTTATTCCGATTCAAGGGAATATCTCAATTGATCAAGCATGATGGGAACATCTTCCGGATCCACCCCTTGACGGATCAGATGCTCCAGGTCTTCGTGAAAGGCCTCCATGAAATCTGCTTCCGACATCTCTGCGCTGTGGATGCATCGGCTGTAATAGTCAAGGGCCGCCTTCCTTTTTCCGAGACACCACTGAACGTGTCCCATGTTCATCAGGTCAAACTGGTTGGGGTCTTCCTCTACCAACTTCTGAAGATATTGTTCAGACTGTTGCTTTTTGCCAACAAGCAGGGAGCACCAACCGATGGGGCGCCATATTTTTTTGTTTCCGGGGGAAAGGTATTCGACCTTAAAATAGGATTTCAGGGCTTCGTCGTATTGTTTCAACTCCATTCTGCATTGACCGATGGAGACATGCAGGTTCAGATTCTCCGGCTCGATCACCAATGCCTGTTGGTAATATTGCAGGGCCTGTTCATACTTCTTCAGGTGCCGGAAACAAAGGGCAATCTTTTTCAGGTTCCAGGATTGATTTTGATCGAAAAGGTCGGCCTTGAGATAATAGGAAAGAGCCTTCTCGAAATTGCCGGCTTGCTGGAAACAATAGG